>JBEDKT010000057.1:0-4333 GCA_041172025.1 Bacteroidota bacterium | reverse complement strand
AGTAAAAGCTCCTATTGGTACCCTTTTAGCGGAAACTAAAACTGCAAGTATTGTGGTTGTTAGTAAGTCGGTTAAGCCAAGTGTTGTTATTGAAAAAACTTTAGACAACGCTACTTATTGGAACTTGATTTGGTTGGTTTTTGTACAAATATTATATGTAACAATGGTGTATGGTCCAATAGCGGCATTCCTTGTTGAAATGTTTCCTACAAAAATCAGATATACCTCAATGTCCCTGCCTTATCATATTGGTAATGGAGTTTTTGGAGGACTAGTGCCATTCTTAGGTACCTTAATTGTAGAGTTCACAAAGAATGCAGACAATCCAGCAGGAGACCCATTAGCAGGTTTATGGTACCCTATTGGTGTGGCAAGTATTTGTTTGTTTATTGGAGTCGTTTACTTGACCAATAAAGTAGATAAAAATGTTATGGATTAATTAACTACAAAAAATTATTATGAATAATATTAAAAAAATGCTTGGATTGGTTTGGATGGCTGCGGCACCTATATTGATATGGTTTTTAGCTTCACAAGCGATTCAAAAAATTGGGAATGCAACAGAAGCTACAAAGTCCAACGTCATGTTACAGTGGGTTATCATTTTATCCATATTTGCGCCAATTTGTTTTGGCTTCTTCATTTTTGGGTACTACGGCTTTAAGGGAGAATACGACCATTTGCCTGAGAGTTCAAAAGAATTGGATGATTAGAACTACTTTTGTACCATGTCTTTTATCGTAAGTAATATTTCAAAAAATTATGCTTCCCAAACGGCGGTGGCATCCTTATCCTTTAGCATTAAAAAGGGGGAGGTAGTTGGATTCTTGGGTCCAAATGGGGCAGGTAAGAGTACTACCCTTAAAATGATTGCTGGCTATTTGCAACCAGACCAAGGGGAGGTTACTTTAAACGGTATCTCCCTTTTAAAGGAACCAATTGCTTTTAAAAAATTAATTGGTTATTTGCCCGAGTCTAATGCTTTGTATGAAGAAATGTATGTAAGAGAATATTTTAAATTCCTTAGCGAAGTGCATAAGCTTGCTAATTCAGCGCAAAGAATAAATGAACTGATTGAACAAACGGGCTTGTCTACAATGCAGCATAAAAAAATTGGTGATTTGTCAAAAGGGTATAAACAAAGAGTGGGCATTGCTGCTGCCATTATTCATAAACCTGCATTGGTTTTATTAGATGAACCTACTTCAGGCCTAGATCCCAATCAATTAATTGAAATCAGACAGTTAATAAAATCCTTAAGCACTAGTGCAATGATTTTATTTTCAACACATATATTACAAGAAGTTACAGCCATTTGTAGTAGGGTGTTAGTTTTGCATCAAGGCGAGTTGGTGGCCGATACTTTAATAGATGATTTATTGAAGCCTTCCCAACAAGCTGTATTAGTAGTTTTTGAGGAAGATATTACTCAGTTTTTAACGGAGCCATTTTGGAAACAATATAGTGTACAACAGGAAGACAAACATACGTTAGTAATTAAAGCAGCTGATATCAATTTGCTGAAAAAAAACTTAATGAGTTTTGCTTTAGCTAATAGTTTGAACATCCAACGTTTGCATACACAAGAAGCCAGTTTGGAAGAAATCTTCAAATTACTTACCCATTAAAAAAAAGGGTGTAAATTGCAGTCTCTGGTATACTTAAATCGCTAATAGAAAATAAAAATATATGAGTTACATTATTGAAGTTCGTGCAAGACAAATTTTAGACAGTCGTGGAAATCCTACTGTTGAAGTAGACGTATTAACTGACGAAGGCGCACTAGGCCGTGCTGCTGTTCCAAGTGGAGCTAGTACTGGTATTCATGAAGCCGCAGAATTAAGAGACAACGATAAAAAGAAATACGTAGGAAAAGGTGTTTTGAAAGCAGTTAAAAATGTAAACGACATCATTGCCAAAAATATTACTGGATTTGATATTACTGCACAAGCAGCAATCGACCAAATGATGATTGAACTAGATGGCACTGCTAATAAAAGCAAATTAGGTGCAAATGCGATATTGGCGGTAAGTTTAGCAGTAGCTAAAGCAGCTGCTGAAGAAGCAAACTTGCCTTTATACAGATATATCGGTGGCACGAATGCAAGAACATTGCCTATGCCAATGATGAATATTTTGAATGGTGGTGCGCACGCTGATAATAAAATTGATTTTCAAGAATTTATGATCTTGCCAGTTGGGGCACCTAGTTTTAGTGAAGGTTTACGTTGGGGCGTAGAAATTTTCCATCAGTTAAAAAGTACATTAAAGAAAAAAGGATATAGCACAAACGTAGGAGACGAGGGTGGTTTTGCTCCAAATATTCAAAGTAATGAAGAAGCTATTGAAACAGTTTTAGAAGCTATCCAAGCAGCTGGTTACAAAACAGGGTCTCAAATTGCCATTGCAATGGATGCTGCAAATAGTGAGTTGTGGAATGCGAAGAAGAAAAAATATGTTTTCCATAAGAGTACAGGTAAAGAAATGAGCTCTGACCAATTGGTTAAATATTGGGAAAGTTGGGTTAAGAAATATCCAATTGTTTCAATCGAAGACGGTATGGCCGAGGACGATTGGAATGGCTGGAAAAATTTAACTACTACTATTGGAGATAAATGCCAATTAGTAGGAGATGATTTATTCGTAACAAACGTGACGCGTTTACAAACTGGAATTGATAAAAAAATTGCAAACGGTTTATTAGTAAAAGTAAACCAAATTGGTACTTTAACTGAGACAATCAACGCAGTTACTTTAGCACAACATAATGGATACAATACCATTATGTCTCATAGAAGTGGTGAAACAGAGGACACCACAATTGCTGACTTAGCGGTTGCATTAAATTGCGGTCAAATTAAAACTGGTTCAGCTTCGCGCAGTGACCGTATGGCTAAATACAATCAATTGATCCGTATTGAAGAGCAATTAGGAGAAACAGCTGTATTCCCAACTAAAGGGAAAATAAAGTTTGGTAATAAATAATACTACTAGCTCCCATAAGGGCTAATGTTATAGATGTTAAAGAATGCCTCCTGATGTAAATTAGGAGGCATTCTTTTTTGTGTATTATCAGAACTATGCTAATTTTACGCCAATCCATTAGTATGACATTTTTAAAAAAAGTAGCTCCTTATATCTTTAATCGATACTTTGTCGTTTCATTAGGTTTTGTAATATGGATGTTGTTTTTCGATCAACGAGATTTTTTTCAGCAGAAAGAAAGACGCACAGAATTAAATAAGTTAGAAGAGGCAAAAAAGTATTATCAAAAAGAAATAGAACAAACTAAAGGGCAGCTTAATAATTTACAAAATAATCCTGCTGCAATTGAAAAATATGCACGTGAAAGATACTTGCTTCGTCGGGAAGGAGAGGAAGTATATTTGTTTGAAGACACTATGCCTGCTACTGAAAAAAAATGATAAAGAAAGAACGCTATGAAAAGGTGTTGACTTATTTTCAAAGTCATATGCCTATTGCAGAAACTGAACTATCCTATCAGAATCCATTTGAATTATTAGTGGCCGTTATTTTATCTGCTCAGTGCACAGATAAAAGGGTGAATTTAACCACCCCTGCCATATTTCAAAAGTTCCCCACTCCACAAAAAATGGCTACGGCTACCTTTGATGAACTATTCCCATTGGTAAGAAGTATTTCCTATCCTAACAATAAAACAAAGCATTTGATTGGCATGAGCACTAAGCTGGTTCATGAATTTGGAGGTGAAGTACCCATGACCATAGAGGCGCTTGTAACCCTTCCTGGTGTTGGCAGGAAAACAGCAAACGTAATTACCAGTGTTGTAGACAATCAACCTAATATGGCGGTAGATACGCATGTTAATAGGGTTAGTAAAAGGCTGGGATTAGTGCCGTTAACTGCAACCACTCCCCTGGCAGTTGAAAAAGTACTTATAAAAAATATACCTAGGGAATTGGTGCACACAGCACATCATTGGTTAATTCTTCACGGACGGTATACTTGTTTAGCTAGAAATCCAAAATGTGAAAATTGTGGGTTGCAACCTTTCTGCAAATTTTTCGAAAAAGAATCTAAAAAGAAACTGAAAGCATTAACATAAAAAAGCATCCTGTTTTATGCAGGATGCTTTACCTAATTAAATAGGGTAGTAAAATCTATAAAAATTCCACAATTGCGTCTGTTAATTCTTGCTTAGTGATAGGGATACCCATCATTTTATTATAACCTTTAGCATCAACTAAATATTTATCACGGATAATTTTAATCAACTGACCGTTATTAATTTCTGGAATTAAAATTGTTTCAAAGTTTTTTAAAATGTCACCTAAGTTTTTAGGGAAAGGAC
>JBEDKT010000056.1:0-5129 GCA_041172025.1 Bacteroidota bacterium | reverse complement strand
TTTGTTTACTGTTAAAGTGCGAAATTAAAGTAAAAAGTAGTAAAAAAGCACAGTTGTAGTTAACAAATCATTAACTATCATTTCAAGACATGGGTACTTTTGGATTAAAAAACAAGGTTTATTTGTAACTTATTAGTAAACAGTATATTACAAATATGTATTTTTAATATAATTAAGAAAAAAATCTCTCTTTTTTTAGCAAACGTTCAAACAGAATGTGACTTAGGGAGCTATCATTTGAAGTAGCTAAAACATGAGCGTCTACTTGTCTAACAAGGGTCATTCTTTTGGTAGAACTTGTAATAAACGCTTCCTTTGCCGAAGCAAATTCTTGTAAATGAATGGGCCTTTCCTCAAAGGAAATGTCGTTTTCAGCGGCTATGCTAAGAATATTGTTCCTAGTAATGCCTTTTAACATGCCCGTATTAGGCGTAACTAACACATTATCAGCAGTTACCATAAATATATTAGACCTAGGGCACTCCGTAATGATACCCTCATTGTGGTATAAAATATCATCCCCCCCTAATGATTTCATCCATGGTTGAAGCCAAATGGCCATTAAATAATCGATGGTTTTAACTTCTGCTAATTGACGCGTATAATTATAAGACACCAAATGAATACCCGTTTCGGCTAAATAGTCTGCGGGAGCAGTTAAAGGCTGTTGTATAATAATTAAGTGTGGCGCAGTAATTGTGTACCCGTCTGGAGCATCCCCGCCCCCAATTAACAACCTAATACCCGAGCTTGGAATATTGTTTTTTTGAATAAGCTGGTTCACCAATTCAATAACTTGTTCCCTAGTTTCTTTAATGTTCAAACGCATTATTGCAGCAGAATTAAAGAAACGATCAAGGTGTGCCTGTAAAAAAAGGGGCTTATTGTCTTGCACTCTTAAGAAATCAAAAATGCCATACCCCCGTTGCACCATTAAATCACCTAAAGGGACACCTGCTTTTTCTAATGGCTCAATTTGATTATTCGCGAAACAAAATAAATTTTTCAAGGAGGTAGCATTTAGGGTTGATGGTATAAAATTAACACTATTCGTGAAATGTCGATTTAGAATTTTTGAGTTTAAATAAAGCGAAACAAATTCAGTAAATTTATAGGTGTAAAGCAATGACAAATTTTTTCGACTATATAAACAAGCCTGTTGAATCAGAAAAGCCTTCAAGGAAAAAACCAATTTTCCCTATAAATGCCGATTTGCGTAAATACTTAACTCAATACCGAAGGGAGGTAAAGTTACCTGTTACTTACAAAGACTTGGAACGTTATACCTATTCTGTTCCACTTAAGGACAAAAACGGAAAGGATACTAGCTGGGAAAAAATATCTTACGACATGAAGGAGTGGGAATATTTAAGAGAAAGTTTAGTAAAAATTTATGCGATCTTAAAAACAGAAGGGGATACTAGCCTTATAAATCACTTAGATGTAGCTAGAATAGATTTTTGTTATTTTGGAAACAGCCAACCCTTTAGAATTAGGATTGTAAATAAATTGAATGACAATTACGATCACTACTATATTAAACGGGCGGACGCAAGTAGGGTTTATGGACTTGAACTAGAACATTTAATGTCCCCAAACCGGATTACTTATTTTACTTACTTAGACACTTTAGTTGAAGAACATATTCCAGGTATACCAGGAGATATATTTATTAAAGAACACTTAAGCAACCCCAGCACCAATTTAACCAGGCTAGCTAAAGAATTTGTGAAATTTAATGAGCGCTGTTTTGTACAATTATTGGGCGATATGCGCTCCTACAATTTTGTGGTTAATATTATTCCTGATATAGAAGATGCACAATATAGAATTAGGGCTATTGACTTTGACCAGCAATCCTATGAAGGCAGAAAAAATTTATACCTCCCTCAGTTTTTTAAAGAAAATACAGCATTAGTAGAAACAGTTTTGAAACAGTTAGACAAAGATTCAATTGCGCAATACCAGGCCGAAGAAAGAACTATGATGACTTTTAGGCTCGCTTCCGCAAGGTATAGAATGAACGAACTGTTTGATATTATGTGTGCCGATACGATATCGGTACCAGCAAAAATTGAACAATTAAAAAATGAACTTGCTGCCTACTTTAAAGAACCTTCTACCTATTTTAAAGCAAAAACTATGGGGCAGGTGGTTAAAAGGCATTTAAAACAAACACTACAAAAAAACTTAATGCTTGTTCCAAAAGGACGAGGCAAGTTAGGCCATAGTGACTAAGGCAATAGTGTAGGCGCAATAATTTTTTGCCAAATCACATAGCCTTTTGCATTCATATGCAAATTGTCTTTAATAAAAATATCCTGCAACACCATTCCATTTGAACTTAGCATTGCACTATGTGTATCTAAGAATTGCGTGTTTGGTTGTGCAGCCAAGAATGTTTTAATTAAATCATTTGCAACAACAAATTTATCTTCTAAACTCCAACGCGAAATACTTGGCTTTATAGAAACAAAAACAATCGGAATAGTTGAAGGCAAATTATTTCTAATAACAGCAAACAATGTTTTAAAGCGGTCTAAAGTTATTTCGGGGGAAGCTTTGTCTTTGTCCGCAATATCATTTTCACCACAGTAAATATAAATTTGCTTAGGATTATATTTCAATATTGTTTCGTTCGCATAAAAAATTAAATCGTTTAATGTGGACCCGCCAAAACCACGATTTAAAATTGGATACCCTGGAAAATAATTCTTTATATCCTTCCAGTAATTAAAAGAAGAACTGCCTACAAATAAAATACTGCCCACTGCAGGCATTGCAATACTATCTGCTTTTTTAAAAGCGTCTATCTCGGCTTTAAACGGTTGTGCATTTGAAACCAAACTGCTTGCGCAGAATAATAATACAAGCGCCACATTAATTGCAAAAAAATATTTACTCTTTTTCATTTTTGATTTTTTTAAGGTTGGGTAACATAAAAAACGGCAGGCACTGGTCTTTCTCCAGTTGGGTCGGAAGGCTTAATAGTTTCCTTACCGTTTACTAACATGCAACTACTGCCACCTCCATCCAAATTAATGGCCTCATAACAACCAAGGTCGAAAAGTAAAGCTGCAGTTTCACCAAGCGTTGTGCCAACTGCAATGCCCTTCATACGTCCTTGAATTGCCATGATAATAAGTTCACCTGATTTAGTATATCCCATAGCTGTTCTTGGATGGCGATCGTTTATGGCTTTCCCCGCAAATTTACGTTCTTCTTCGTTGGTGATATTAATTTGAGCGTCTCTTATTAAAACAGGACCACCGCCAACCGCCCACTTCACATTCCATGGTTTTAGGTTTTTTAAATTTGCATTTGACAAGGTAAGTGTGGCGCTCGAATCTCTAAATGGAATTAGTGGTTCCGACTGAAAGTAAACCTTAGCGAGTGATGAATCAGTGTAGGTATAACCAATATCCAACTTGTTCAACTTAGACATGCCAATTGCAGAGCCAAGAATATGCAAGTAGGTTAAGGTGTCTCGCTTACCTTTCCCGGGAATATTATGCATATTATATGCAACCGTATTTCCTTCTTTCACAATTACATTCACATTGGTGTTATTTTTAAATTCAAAAAAGGAAGCATTCACGACCACCAATGGATTGCGCAACCTTTCATTAAACTGAAGCGGCGTAATGCGTCTATTAACAGTGGTATCCATGCCTAAACTAAGCGACTTGTCCTTTGTGTTAATCTGAACATAGAATGCGCGAAAAGCGCTATCGTTATAATTGCCTTCTGACTCAAAAACTTTTACCGATTTATTAGTAATACCATAATCACTTGTTACGTCTTTCCATTTTAACTGCGCATTGGTAGTAAGAAAAAAGCAAATCGAAATTAAAAGTAGCCCTGTTGTTTTCATTGTTATCCTATTGAACGATCAAGGTATAAAATATTATGCAAAAAAATAACCCCTAAAAAGGGGTTATTTAAATATAGTTTCAAAAACTAAACTAGTGTCCGTAAACAACCAAGCCACGAGGCTTAGCAGTTGAGGTAGTTACTTTTCCGTTACCTCTATAAACTAGGCTATAGCTTCGTCCAGGAGCAGTACTTAAACCGTTAATTCTAGCTAATTCGAAGCCAGTGCCCGAACGTCTAACAATTAAAGTATCATTTGTGTAGTAAGGTTTTTTCTCAAAACCAGTAGCCATTGTAGGGCTTACGTTTTCATAAATATTTCCTGCATTTTTTACCGAGTATAGGTCAACATTCGCTCCGGCAGTATCATTCAATATTGTATGCACAAATCTAAAGCTAATTTGGTCTTGTCCTAAAACTGGTACATCGTCCTCAAAAAACATAGCAGCTGAAGTGACGTTGTCAGTCATAAAGTAACTATACTTTTTATTAGGCCTTAATGTAAGGGAAGTACTTAAAAAATTAATTGAATCCGCAAGTACCACGCCACCTAAACTAAACCTAATAGGCACTAAACCCGACCTTATTGCAGCATATGTGTTACTAACAGTAGGGAACATATTATCATAAGCCAATGTAGTTCCATTAATTTTTGTATAGCCACCATTAGCAGCAGTGTAAAATACGCTCACCTTGTCTGACAATGTTGTTAACGCAGTAAAATTAGGCGCAACGTGTAACACTTTAATGTAAGCCATGTCCTCGCTTACACTAACCGGCTTAGCCAGATACTCGACATCTTTATTACATGCCGCCAATATCGCAACTAATGCAAAAGCGACAAGCAATTTATATTGTACTATTTTTTTCATAATCTGTTTATTTAGAATAATTATTTTTGAGAGAACCACATTTCTTTAGTGTGATAATCTAATTGTGTTGCACCAATTCTACCTAATTCAACAATGTTCCAAACGTATTCAGAATTGAATCTTGGACGCACCCTGTACACTAGTTTGCCTGCGTTATCGGGAAACAAATCAGCTGTAGCAGGAGGTGTAAAGCCATTGTATACCTGCTTTCCTGTTGTGGCGTCTAAATCAGTGTAATGGAAACGACGCATGTCAGTCCAGGTTTCAAATGCACCATATGCCCACATTGCAATATACTTTTGCAACATAATCATTGTCAATGTTAAGTTTGCTGCATCGGTAGGCACTACTTTTGGATTTGCTAAGAAGGCGTCCCTTGTTGCT
>JBEDKT010000055.1:0-5126 GCA_041172025.1 Bacteroidota bacterium | reverse complement strand
CAATTGTAGCTTTCACTACGTTGTGTGGATTTGAAGATCCTTGTGACTTAGCCAAAACATTATGAATACCAACGCTTTCTAATACCGCACGCATTGCACCACCTGCAATAACACCTGTACCGACTGATGCTGGTTTCAATAAAATTTCAGCTCCACCAAATTTACCTTTTTGAGAATGAGGAACAGTACCATGTAAAATTGGAACTTTGATCAAATTTTTCTTTGCATCATCAATTCCTTTTGTAATAGCCTCTGTTACTTCTTTTGCTTTTCCTAAACCATGACCAACGATTCCATTTTCATTTCCAACTACAACAATTGCAGAGAAACTAAATGTACGTCCACCTTTTGTTACTTTCGTAACACGGTTAACAGAAACGAGTTTATCTTTTAACTCTATATCTGAGGGTTTTACCCTGTTTAATACCTGTGCTGCCATTTTTTAAAATTTTAAACCGCCTTCTCTTGCTGAGTCAGCTAATGATTTAACTCTACCGTGGTATAGATAACCATTGCGATCAAACACAACGCTTTCGATTCCGGCTTTTAATGCTTTTTCTGCAACCTCTTTTCCAATAACCGCAGCTTGTTCAGATTTATTCTTACTTTCTACTGCTTTATTTTTAAAAGACGATGCTGATGCCAATGTTACTCCGTTAATATCATCAATCAACTGTGCGTAGATTTGTTTATTACTTCGGAATACAGAAAGACGTGGCACCTTAGAAGTACCAGAAACTCTCTTTCTGATTCTTCTTTTAATTTTCGCTCTTCTGTTTATTTTACTGAATGCCATAACTTTAACTATTATTTTTTACCTGCAGATTTACCAGCTTTTCTTCTAACTTCTTCACCTAGGAAACGAATTCCTTTACCTTTGTACGGCTCAGGTTTACGTAAGGAACGAATTTTGGCAGCTACTTGACCTATAAGTTGTTTGTCAAAAGATTCTAACGTAACAACTGGTGCTTTACCCTTTTGGGTATCTGCAGATACTTTTATTTCTTTAGGAAATTCTAAAACAATTGCGTGAGAATATCCTAACATTAACTCCAACTGTTGACCAGTTGCAGTTGCACGATATCCAACTCCAATTACTTCTAATTCCTTTTTAAACCCTTCCATAACACCAATACACATATTATTCACTAATGAACGGTATAAACCATGCTTAGCTCTATGATTTGGTGCGTCTGATTCGCGGCTGAAAGTTATTACATTGCCCTCAATGTTCACTGTTACACAAGAATCTATTTCTTGAAACAATTCACCTTTAGGACCCTTCACAGAAATTACATTTCCGTTTAACTTTACGTCTACTCCACTCGGGATGTTAACTGGGGATTTACCTATCCTTGACATTTCTAACTATTCTTAAAATTAATATACGTAGCAAAGAACCTCTCCACCAACGTTTTGTTTTCTTGCTTCTTTATCAGTAATTACACCTTTTGAAGTTGAGACAATTGCAATTCCAAGACCATTCAATACACGTGGCATTTCAGATGCTCCACTGTATTTTCTTAATCCTGGACGAGAAGCTCTTTGCAACTTTGTAATTGCAGGAACTTTCGTTGATGAATTGTATTTCAAAGCAATTTTAATAATGCCTTGTTTGTCATCTTCTTCAAATTTGTAATTAGTGACAAAACCCTGATCAAATAAAATTTGCGTCATTGCACGTTTTACATTTGAACTAGGAATCTCTACAATTTTCAAACCAGCCGCACTCGCGTTACGAATTCTGGTTAGAAAATCTGCTATAGGATCTGTATTCATAATCTTCCTATTAAACTTTAAATTACCAACTTGCTTTTTTAACTCCCGGGATCTTTCCAGACAATGCCATTTCACGGAATGTTACCCTTGAAATACCAAACTGACGCATGTAACCTCTAGGTCTTCCTGTCAAACCACAACGGTTATGAACACGAATTTTAGAAGAATTTGCAGGCAATTTTTGAACTGCAATCATAGCATCCCATTTAGCTGCTTGAACCTCTTCAGAAGTATCAGTTGACTTAAGTATTTTAGTCAATTCTGCTCTCTTCTTTGCGTATCTTGCAACTAATTTTTCTCTTTTGCGCTCACGCGCTTTCATTGATTCTTTTGCCATCTCTACTATTTTTTAATAAATGGAAAGCCAAATGCGTCAAGTAATTCCTTACCTTCTTCATCACTACCTGCTGAAGTAACAAACGTAATATCCATTCCAAGAATACGATTTACTTTGTCAATGTCAATTTCAGGAAAAATGATGTGTTCTTTGATACCCATATTAAAGTTTCCTCTACCGTCAAATCCTTTTGGATTTACACCGCGGAAGTCACGAGTTCTAGGTAAAGCAACAGATAAAAAACGATCTAAAAAGTCGTACATTTTATTACCTCTTAACGTTACTTTCGTACCAATCGGCATTCCTTTTCTTAATTTAAAGTTGGAGATATCTTTTTTAGAGATAGTCATAATTGCTTTTTGACCAGCAATTCTTGACAAATCTGCTACAGCACTATCTATCAACTTTTTATCAGCAACTGCATCGCCCATTCCTTGGCTCAATACAATCTTTTCCAGTCTAGGTACTTTCATAACAGTCTTGTACCCGAATTTTTCTGTTAGTGCAGGAATAATTTCTGCACTATATTTTTCTCGAAGTCTCGGTGAATAACTCATTACTTAATTTCCTCCCCTGATTTTTTTGAATAACGAACTAATTTTCCTTTTGCGTCTAACTTTCGGCCAATGCGTGATGCAATACCTTTAGTTACGATCATAAGGTTTGATACATGGATAGTTGATTCCTTTTCCACGATCCCACCTTGAGGGTCTGCTGCACTTGGTTTAGAGTGTTTTTTTACAATATTAACACCTTCAACAATTGCACGCATTTTTTTTCTGTCAATAGTAAGGATTTTTCCTTCCAATCCTTTTGATTCACCGTTAAGTACCTTAACAGTGTCTCCTACTTTAATGTGTAATTTCTGTTGCATAACTTCAATTAATTTAAAGTACCTCAGGAGCAAGAGAAACAACTTTCATATAGTTGTTTTCACGCAGCTCACGAGCGACTGGTCCGAAAATACGAGTACCTCTCATTTCACCTGCTTGATTCAATATAACGCAAGCGTTATCATCAAAACGAATGTATGATCCGTCTGCACGGCGTACTTCTTTTTTTGTTCTTACTATTACTGCCTTAGCTACTGTACCCTTTTTAACGGCTCCAGAAGGCATTGCGCTCTTGACAGCAACGACGATTTTATCGCCAACCGAAGCATAACGACGTCTAGTACCTCCTAAAACACGGATTACTAAAACTGTTTTTGCTCCTGAGTTATCTGCTACTCCAAGTCTAGATTCTGTTTGTATCATTACTAAAAATTATTTAGCTCTTTCAATAACTTCTACTAATCTCCAGTTCTTTGATTTACTCAAAGGACGGGTCTCCATGATTTTAACTGTATCACCAATATGGCAATCGTTGTTTTCATCGTGGGCGACAAATTTAGTAGTTTTTTTTACGAACTTACCATACTTTGGGTGTTTTACTTTACGTTCAACAGAAACTACAATAGATTTCTGCATTTTGTCGCTAGTAACGACCCCAATTCGTTCTTTTCTTAAATTACGCTTTTCCATGTCAAGCTAATTTCAATTTTAAACAAGCGATTAAGCTTGTGCTTCACGTTTAGTCAATTCAGTGTTCAATCTTGCGATTGTTTTTCTGACGTTTCGAATTTGAATTGGATTTTCCATTGGCGCAACACTGTGCGTCAGTTTCATTTTCGTAAGTTGATTTGAAAAATCGGCAATGCGACTCTTCACGTCTTCAACTGAAAGATTTGTGATTTCTTGCTGGTTCATATTAATTTCTATTTCTCTGGTATTACATAGTCGTTGCGAACAACGAACTTACATTTCACCGGTAACTTTTGAGCTGCTAAACGCATTGCTTCTTTCGCAATTTCGTAAGGCACACCGTCCGCTTCAAACATGATGCGACCTGGTTTTACTACTGCTACCCAGTGACTTGGAGCTCCCTTTCCTTTACCCATACGAACTTCTGCTGGTTTTGAGGTAACCGGCTTGTCAGGGAAAATTCGAATCCACACCTTTCCTTCACGTTTCATGTATCGAGTAACGGCGATACGTGAAGCTTCAATTTGGCGTGATGTGATCCATGCAGGCTCCAATGTTTTTAATCCAAAAGATCCGAAAGCAATCGTACTACCTCTTTGGGCCATACCTCTGTTTCTACTCTTTTGAACTCTTCTAAATTTGGTTCTTTTTGGCTGTAACATCTTATATCAATTTTACTGTCCTGTTATTTTTTCTTTCTCTTTGCTCCCATTGGTCTTCTTGGTCCTGCTCCTGGTGCTCCTGATTTTGCAGCAGCGGCAGCCATTCCAACATTTGGAGATAGATCACGCTTACCATATACTTCACCTTTGCATATCCAAACTTTGATACCTAAACGGCCATAAGTTGTATGTGCTTCAGCAAGTGCATAGTCGATGTCAGCTCTAAACGTATGTAACGGAGTACGTCCATCCTTGTACATCTCACTACGAGCCATTTCTGCGCCATTCAAACGTCCAGAAATCTTAACTTTGATTCCTTCAGCTCCCATACGCATTGTACTCGCAATTGACATTTTGATTGCTCTTCTAAAAGAAATACGAGCTTCTAATTGACGTGCGATTCCATCAGCTACTAAACGAGCATCCAATTCTGGACGTTTTACCTCGAAAATATTGATTTGAATCTCTTTTTTCGTTAATTTTTTTAACTCTTCTTTTAGCTTATCAACCTCTTGTCCACCTTTACCGATAATCACCCCTGGACGAGCTGTATTAATCGTTACAGTAACAAGTTTCAATGTTCTCTCAATAATTATTTTAGCAATACTTGCTTTTGATAATCTTGCATTAAGATACTTACGAATTTGATCATCTTCAATGATCTTATCCTTGTAGTTTTTTCCACCATACCAGTTAGACTCCCATCCGTGGATGAAACCAAGTCTATTTCCTATTGGATTCGTTTTTTGTCCCATCTTATACTAACTTAGCTTTAGCACCATCAACAACGATGGTAACATGGTTTGATCTTTTTCTAATTCTATG
>JBEDKT010000054.1:0-4779 GCA_041172025.1 Bacteroidota bacterium | reverse complement strand
GAAATATCTTAATAATACAGTCTCTCTTAATTATACCAAATTTAGTTTCGTCATTGATATTGCTGCGCGTTGTTCGCCAGGTTGTAACTAACTCATTTTGAACCGCGCCCAATTTTAATACGGACTCATTTACATAGCGTTTAAAAAAATCTACTGGAAAGGAGATTTTCTTTGTTTGAGCTAGTAAATATCTCGCTGCCTTCTTATTTACCGAATAACCATATGTGCCATATACTGATTTAATAAGAGGCTCACCTATACGGTATGATTTATCAACAATTTTTCTTGTTGACCTTTTTATACTTACATGTCCATTCCATGCACCCCAAAAAAACAAGTCGTATTGGTTAATAAAGGGCTTAGCCTTTGGTGTTTGTTCAGTTTTGTAAATACTGTCAATTTTAGAAACATCAATTAACTTGCTATCAGATTCTAAAACGAGGTAATGCTCTGTTTCGCTTCCGTGGCTTTTTAAAATTTCTTTCCAAATTCTTCTATGGCCAAGTAGGCATCCTATTTCATTTTGTAACAATGCCTTCCCTGTTCTTTCTTTGGACTTGTTCACTAGCTTTTCAATAAAGGGCACGTGTTCATATTTTGGAAATACTGGTGCTATTATTTTTGTATTGGGAAGTTGTGCAACTAGTTCAGCTACCTGTGCCGCGCGTTCGGGTTCATGCTTTGAGTATAATATAAATGTGCTGATATTGGACTGCATGAATATGCGTTTGCGTTTGGGTTATGCTAAAAAAGGTATGGTAATTGATTCATACTCATTAAACTCACAATAGTAGCGCTGCTGTATTGCAAATGGAGTGAAAAATGCCATTGACCCTTTGTCGGGATATAATATAAAATGTGGTTTTGATAAAAATTGTGATAAGTGAATTGGTAAACTATCGGCACCTATCACAAAATCGGCCTCCATTATTAACTGAATTAATTCATCGAAATTATTATACACTGTTTGGGTAAATTTTAAATCGGTCTTAAACATCACCGAAGTTGTTTTACCTGCTTTGTTTACTTTGTTCACCCTTTTAAAATAGGCTACCTGTACATTGTAGTTTTTAATATTCGCACTATAAATTATTTCCTGCACTATTTCTTGTGGTAAATTTCGTTTTTGTATACGCGCATCAGGTAATATTAAAACCTTTGCGTTTTCAGGAATATCGGCCTTTATGTATTCGTTGCTATGGTTAAACGACTTCGCATATTCTTCATACACCCTATCCCTTTTTACAATGGGGTCAAACTTTTTCCCTGTGGCGAATTCAAATATTTTTTTTCTTCTTGTCTGTTCTAAACAATCATTATAAACATCATTCACCTGCGTATTTAAATACTTTTTTATACTTGCAACTTGTTCTAATGTGCTTTGTTGTAAAAGATACCTGTCGGTGAATAAATTTAGCTGGGCATTGTTAATTTTAAAATCTTCAAATTCAACTTGTAGCGCACTAATGTCTAATACCTTTGCTATGGCTTCGTATAAAGGCTGCAGGTGTAATGAAACTATTAATTTTGTTTCACCTGGGTTGCTTGATTTTAAAACCGATCGTATCGCAATTACAAAATCGCCGTAAGCTCGTATTAAAAATAGGCGGCGCATAAATTATTATTTAATTTACTTTATCTGTATAAAGATAAACTGCAATGATAATGGACAAAGCTAGTCCTGCACCTATCCCAATTAAAAGAATTATTATTAGGGGGGTATTTTGGTTTACCAATGGATACTTTGGGGTATCCAAAATTTGTATCACTGGGGTTTGACTTATTAATGACAACTTTAATGCCTCTAAGTTTTTCATTACCTCGGTGTACAATGTATATAAAACAGTTTTGTCTTTTTGTGACATTTCCTCGCTAGCAGTATAGGACCTCATTCCGCTGTTTACATTTACTAACGACGCTGCTTGGTATGACTTTGTATAAAGCATGCGCTGTAAGGAGTCGGCTTTACTTTGAAGCCTATTAATATTATTATTTACATTCCCTGTCTTTATCTCGAAATATAAATCGCTTGTTTCTTTTAATAACCTTTCTGTAAATACTTTTGAAAATTCTTGGCTCTTTGAATTTACTTGGATGCTAATTATAGATCCCTTTTTATTTTGACGGCTTACCGCTAAATTATTTTTTGCTACTTTTTGAAACAGTGTATATAAAATACTATCCTGTAACTGCGTGTGCACGTCGGCGTCTTTTAAATTACTAAAGGTGAAGCCTTTTAAGTATGCGTCGGACTCCCACTTTTTATTGATTTTGTTTGTGCTTATATATAAGTCACCAAGTGTTGTGCTATTTGCTCCCTTTGCTGAATCCACTTTGGATAACAATACTTTTTCAATTATTAACCTTGATTGCATGATGTCGATTATATTATCGCCGTCAAACAATCCTGCTCCACCTCCTGTTAAACTGCCTATGTCAAACCCTATTTGTGATGCTAATGCCCCAAGGCCACTTTTGCTTCCCGACTTTTCTTCTAATATAAATGTCGCAACTGCTTTGTAAGTTTTTGGTTGTAATAAGCCATACGCGAGTGCCATTAAAGTGGTCACAAGGGTAACTTTTAATATCAAACGATATTGCGATAGAATGTATTTAAACGCCCTATTAACCGTTGCGATTACATCAGAAAGAAGAATTTTTTCAGACATTATTTATTATATATCGATAAAAGGACTGTAAATCAATGAGTTAATATACAAATTATTTACTATTTAGTATACAAACACCTCGTAAAATTAAGGTTTTTACAGTGGATTTTGTCAATTATGAGTAAAAAATTAGATATGAGCCCCCCCTACCTCGTCAACCTATACATTGTCAAAGCCGCCCTTTTAATTAAAGTGGGGAATTCCTTTAAATTAATGGTCTCGCCTGGTGCATGTGACCCTTTACCCGATGCGCCCATTCCGTCTACACAACTTACATAGGCTGCGATATAGGAAATGTCACCCGCCCCTCGGCCTGCTGGGTCGCCTGCTACTGTTGCGCCTAAACCCATATCCTTTGTGACGCCGTCAATTACTGCTAGTATTTTATTATTGCCTTCGGTTGGTGCCATACTTGGTATGCCGTCGCTAAATGTAATAGTTGCTTTGGTGCCAGCTAAATTTTCGGCTACAATTTTTTTCATTTTTATTCTTGCATTCACTTTTTGATCCTCAGTTAAAAAACGCAAGTCACCTGTTACTACTGTTGCTGGTGATATAATATTTGTTTTTCCTATTGCTGTGCCTGTAACCGTTGTTTCGTTGTATTGCATTTCAGAACCGCCTATAAATACACCGGGGTTAAAGGTTAAATATTTTTCGGTACTTAACTGTTCTCTAAATTCATTTACTATTCGAGCTGCTTCATATATTGCACCATAGCCTGCGCTTTTTGTAAACACACCTAAGCTATGTCCTGTTTTTGCTTTCACTTCTAAACGCCATCCGCTTGATCCTCTTCTTGCAGTGGCTATTGTATTTAAACCATTCGCTCCTTCAAAACCTAATGCGATGTCGGTTTGTTTTGCACGTTCAATAAAATCGTTTCGGCTTACACTTACTGGTCGTCCGCTTTTTTCCTCGTCGCCTGTAAAGTACGCTGTGATGGCCGCTTCACTTAATAAGCCCTGTGCATGCAATGCTTGTAATGCAATTATGGCTACTACGTTTCCGCCTTTTGTGTCGTTCACACCTTGGCCTGTTGCTGTTGTGTCGTTTAACATAGTAAACGGGTTCGCTGGCATATCGGGTTCAAACACAGTGTCCAAATGTCCTATTAAAAATAATTTTTTTCCTTTTGGTTTAGCCGCGTTTGTGGTGGCTACTAAATGTCCCGCACGCATTAATGAATCGGGTAAACTTATCCATTGTGTTTTTAATCCTGCATTTGCTAACTCCCTTGCAAATATTGCACCCACTTTTTTTACACCTTCTATATTTAATGTCCCGCTATTTATATTTACCGATTCTTTTAACAACGCAATTGCCCTTGGCATATTAGCGTCTATGTAGGCTACTATTTTTTGTTCCTCCTGATTTAAACCTGTTGTCCCTTTTGTTTGTGCGTTTACAGTTGTTACGCCTATCACCGCCAATGCTATTATTATTAGATGCTTCATTATATATTGCTTTAGAATATTTACTATTAAATGTACAAAGAATTAAGGCTTTTTAGTTGGCTCAATATAGCGTATGTTCTCTTTTAATACATTTAATTGTTTTATATTAAAACATTATTTAGTTTTGATGCATGGACATATTAACTAAACTGGAATTGGGTGCGCGTATTATTCAATTTCGCAAAGCAAAAGGGCTTTCACAAGACGACCTTGCTAAATCAATTTCAATATCTAGGCCCTCACTCGTTCAAATAGAATTAGGCAAAAGAAATATTGACATTTTTGAGATGCAGCATTTAGCTAGCGTACTTGGTTTTTCAATAGATGAATTTTTATCGGCTAATAGTATGACTACTTCGGAACCCGACGTGGCTTACATTACTAAAAATACAAAACCAAAAGAACGCCTTTCAATTCCCGTTTTCGATTTCCATAAATTTAAAAACACGTTCTTGTATATTATTGAAAAAACTGCAGGGAAAGCAAATATTAACGAATCAATACTTTATAAAATTTTATACCTCATTGATTTTAATAATTACGAAATATATGAGACTCACTTGTCAACTATACTATATCGTAAACTATCGGGATGCCCTATTCCCAAAAACATAGGCGCTATCTTAAAAAAACTTTTGGATGACGAAAGTATC
>JBEDKT010000053.1:0-3858 GCA_041172025.1 Bacteroidota bacterium | reverse complement strand
CATTAGCAAAGGCATTGGAAGAAGTGAAAGTTTTAGACCAACTTGGGGCCTATATAGCATCCTATTCTACTACAAATGTTTTTATGATGATTTTGGCCGTTACTACGATTTCCGTTTTTTTAAGTGAAGTAATGAGTAATGTGGCTCAGGTTATTGTATTGGCACCAGTAATTTCTTCGGTTGCTTTGGCCTTGCACCTTGACCCATTAATTTTAGGTATTCCAATGACACTAGGTGCAAGTTGTGCGAGTATGTTGCCAATGGGTACGCCACCTAATGCCATTGTATTTGCAAGTGGGCATGTTAAAATTAAAGACATGATTAAAACCGGTTTTGTGCTTAATATTATTTCAATATTAGTTATTACCGTTTTCTGTTGGTTATTGCAGCCTTATTTTATTACATTAAAATAATAAGCAATTTTACAATGTTTTAGTTGCATCTATTTTAAACCAAACAAATGCGCCCGCTAAAACTATTATTCCAATGAGTAATAAAGGAAGATTATAGCCGTAGGAATTTGCTAAGTAACCAAAAACTACAGTACTTATATAAGCCCCGGTTAAACCAGCCGTATTCATTGAACCAGAAACGGCACCACTTTTTTCTCCACCCATATCCATTGCAACTGCCCAAGCAACAGGGGCAGTAACATCCATACAAGCCATACCTAGGCCTAATGCAATTATTGCAGTAAGGTTATCACTTACCATTGAGGCACTTATTAAACAAAGGCCAGAAATAAATAAACCTATCATGGGTACTATCCGACGTCCCCATTTTTTACCTAGTCTAATAATTGCTTTATCACTTAACCAACCTCCTGTAAAGCAACCTAGAGCTGCGAGTAAGTAGGGTAAGGACGATGCCCATATTAATTCTTCTTTAGGGATTAACCTCCCCTTTTGTAAATAAGTATGGAACCAACTTTGGAAAAAATAGGCGCCAATTGCATAACAAAAATACATTGCCATTAAAAACCATAAATTTCTAGATTCAAACATTTTCCAGAAAGCCGATCCTTTCAAAGAATGGTCGGTTGTTGTTATTCGGTCGGCTTGTATAATTGCTAATTCTTTAGCCGAAATACTTTTGCTTTCCGCTGGATTTTCTTTGTGTGTGAGTATCCAAAAAATTGCCCAAATTATTCCTGCCACGCCTAAAACATAAAAAGGCATTTTCCAATTATAGCTTGTCTGCAATGGGAATACCACAAAGGGGGTAAGGGCGGCTCCAATGCGAGAAAAGCCCCAAATAGTAGCTTGTGCTCTTGCTCTTTCTAAAGCAGGGAACCATTTATTTAGTACAATTGAAATATTAGGATAGGCGCCCGCTTCACCAACACCGAATAAAAAACGCACTACCAATAACATTATAAAACCTGTTGAAAAACCCGTAAGTATAGTAAACACCGACCACCAAATTACTACACGGGTAAGCACCTTCTTCCCCCCTAATTTATCACCCAACCATCCTGTTGGAATTTCAAAAGCACCATAGGCTATTGTAAATATACCAAGTATCCAACCCCACTGAACGGTACTTAGTTGTAGGTCGTCCATAATGGAAGCGCTTGCGGAAGAAAGTGCAATACGATCCAAAAAGGTGATCATAGAAAGTACTGATAAGCTTGCAAGTACCTGATATCGTTTTTGCATAGGAGGGCGTTTATTAACTGTCTTACTAAAATAGTCAATTACTTTGAGAAGTGGCTACACTTATAATGGGTTCAGTGATCAAATAATGCGCATAAAAAAGCCGTTCGAATTGTGAACGGCTTTTTTAAAGTAAATATTTAATTTGCTTACACTCTATAATAATCGGCTTTCCAGTTTTGGATAGCTAACTTAATTTCCTTGTTGCTTAAATTTTCTTTTATTGCTTTTTCAACCAATGCTAAAAATTCAGTGTCGGGTGCAAAACGCAATGCAATAATTTGTTGAACAGCTAATTCAGGAGGAAATAATTTTCCTGTCATTACATAATAACGTAAATTTTCTTCTGCACGAATTGCTCTGTCTTGTGCTTTTAAGGAAAAGGTCCTAGTGTAAATCCATAATATAACTGCGATGAATGCAACTAGGCAAATCAACGAAGCTGAATATAAATTTTCAGGAGCCGAGTGGGATAAATTAATAAAGGAACCAATTAGTAATGCAAGGATTGATAACAAACCTACGTAGTGAAAACCAGGTACTAATTTTGCATGGTTCTTAAAATTTTGTGCTGTCATTTTTTATTTTTTATTGATGAGCAAGTTAAGTTATTTAATTCTTTTAAAATCTAAATCCTGAAAGTCGAAGCTAAAATCAGTCAATGGTGAAATAGCATTCATTTTTATGCCAGAGGGCTTCCCGTCCATGTCTGTACTGAATATTATAAAGGCGTCGGCATCCATACTACGGTCGGTCCAACGGGCTATGAGTGTATTGCCTTTATAGGGGAATAATTCACCGCTTATTTTAGGGGAACGTTTTGAAGCAAACCATGCTTTTCCATTTACAATGCTAATTACAACATCGCCAAACCATTGGTCTTGATAAGTGCCCATAAATGGTTCGAGGTTAAATTTACCTGCATTTTTCTTTTCTTGTTCGGCAATACTTTTTGTGACTTCCTCATTTATTTTTTTTGCTTCTGCTTCTCCCGCTTTAACTCTGTCATTATAAATTTTCACCCAATTCATTCCTGTTATCCCTAAGTAACTATCCTTAATGGTATTGCTTATGGCACTGAATGCCGCGCCCGATTGTTGGTTCGTGAATACAATAATACCTAATTGAAGTTCGGGTAACATAACTACTTGTGTAACAATACCCGCTAAACCTCCAGTATGCGTTACCTGCTTATACCCTTTCACATCACTCAAAAACCACCCAAGGCCATAAGCCGAAAAATGGGTGTTATAAGGTGCTACGGTGCGTGTACCAATAATAGTTTGTGGTGCCCACATTTCTTCATGCATTTCTTCGCTGAATAGTTTTTGTTTTAAGCTATCACCAAATTTTCCATGATTCATTTGTGCAATTACCCATTTACTTTCATCCACTATATTACTCCAAATTCCACCTGCTGCATTTGCGCTTTCACTCCATTCAATGTCAATAGTTTCTATTTTCCCATTTACTGGTGCATGTGGTTTTATACTATTGCTTTTGTCTTTTAACCTTGCAATGGAAGCCGCACTATTAAACATTCCTAATGGCTTCATAAATTTTTGCTCAACAAATTCTTCCCAACTTAATCCCGATAACTTTGCTACTATTTCCCCTGCTACAATATATAAATTGTTGTCATAATCATATTTTGTTCTAAAACCAGAAACAGGTTTTAAGTAACGTAAATTATGTATGATATCTTTTTTAGTAAAATCGCTTTTGTCGGGAAACATCATTAGGTCTCCTGCGCCCAAGCCCAATCCGCTACGGTGTGTTACTAAATCACGTATTGTAAATTCATCTGTAACATAAGGATTATACATTTTAAACTCGGGAATGTAGTCGGT
The DNA here is from genome assembly GCA_041172025.1 of Bacteroidota bacterium. Taxonomy (GTDB): domain Bacteria; phylum Bacteroidota; class Bacteroidia; order Chitinophagales; family Chitinophagaceae; genus Sediminibacterium. The sequence continues at coordinate 353 of JBEDKT010000053.1, read as the reverse complement.
AACCTTGTCATCCCACTTCATTTTTTGCGCATCAACAAGGACTGCTAATGCAGCGGTAGTATACGACTTAGAATTTGAAGCAATGCCAAACAAAGTGTATTCGTCAACCCTCTTCCCTGTCCTTAAATTAGCAATTCCGTAGCCTTTTGCATGTATAAGTTTTCCGTCTTTAATTACCCCTACTGCAATACCTGGCACATCGAATGTTTTTAATGTTAGTGCAACCAAGGAATCAATCTGTTTACTTGTTATGGCTTGTGTTGTTTGCGCATGTGTTACACTAGTGAAAAGGCAACAGGCAAATAAAAGATAAAAGAAGCGTTTCATATATTGAAATTTTGATACTTAAAATT
>JBEDKT010000052.1:0-3439 GCA_041172025.1 Bacteroidota bacterium | reverse complement strand
TTGAACAAATTCATCGAATAACAACTAAGCCATGGACCTTAATGGAAATTTGTGGCGGACAAACACATAGTTTGGTTAAGAATGGTATTTTGGAAATGTTACCAGCACATATAACCATGGTACATGGTCCTGGCTGCCCGGTTTGTGTTACAAGTGTAAGTGTAATTGACCAAGCTATTTATTTAGCCATGCAGCCTCAGGTAATCCTTTGCTCGTTTGGCGATATGTTACGTGTTCCGGGAAGTAAAAAAAGTTTGCTTGAAGCAAAGGCCGAGGGAGCTGATATTCGAATTTTATATTCCCCTTTGGAAGCAGTGCAGTTGGCAAAATTAAATCCAGACAAAGAAGTGGTATTTTTTGCGGTAGGATTTGAAACCACTGCCCCAGCAAATGCTTTGAGTGTAGTACATGCAGACCAAATGGGTATAAACAATTATAGTATTTTAGCCTCTCATGTTTTAGTGCCTCCAGCTATGGAAGCTATCCTTGGAGATGACGAAAATAAAATTGACGCCTTCTTAGCTGCAGGACATGTTTGTACTATAATGGGTATTGACGAGTACTACCCGATTGCTGAAAAATATAAATGCCCAATAGTGGTAACAGGTTTCGAGCCAGTTGATTTATTGCAAGGCATTTTAATGGCTGTTCAACAATTAGAAAACGGAGAATACAAGGTAGAAAACCAATATGCTAGAAGCGTGCAACGCGAAGGAAATAAAATGGCTCAAGATACTATTCATAAAGTATTTGAGGTAAGTGATAGGGTTTGGAGAGGCATTGGAAATATACCACAAAGTGGCTATGAGGTTAACGAACGATATAAGGAGTACAATGCGCGTGTTAAATTTAATATTGATATTCCATTCGCAGAAGAAAATAAGGAATGTATAAGCGGAGAAATTATGAAGGGATTAAAAAAGCCTAAGCAATGTCCGAATTTTGGGACTAAGTGTAAACCGGAACATCCACTTGGTGCGCCAATGGTAAGTAGCGAAGGAGCTTGTGCTGCCTATTACCATTATTCAGGCGTATAATTACAAATTTTTTAATACTAATATACTTGCTATGTCAACTGATAATAAAATAAAAATGAATTTACAATGCCCAATGCCAAAGTTTGACTTTGACGTAATCACCATGGGGCATGGAAGTGGCGGCTTGTTAACACATAAATTTTTACAAAGTGGCGTGTTTGATATTTTAAAAAATGACCTACTAGACCAACAACACGATGGCGCTATTTTTGAATTACATGGAAAGACCGCCTTTAGTACCGATAGTTATGTGATATCTCCCATTTTCTTCCCTGGAGGAAATATTGGAGACTTAGCAATTAACGGGACAGTGAATGATATTGCTATGTGTGGGGGCGAAGCAAAATATATGTCCCTAGGCTTTATCATTGAAGAGGGATTCACCATGAAAGAATTTTGGGAAGTACTTGTTAGTATAAAAAATGCTGCTGATGAAGCAAATGTAAAAATAGTAACCGGGGATACTAAAGTGGTAGAAAAAGGGAAAGGCGATAAAATATTTATTAATACATCGGGGATTGGATTAATTCATCCAAAAGCAAACATACACCACAATAATATCGAAGTAGGGGATGTGGTTATTGTTAGTGGGAATATTGCCAACCACGGCATTGCTATTATGAGCCTAAGGCAAGGCATTGAATTCGAAACAACTATCGAAAGTGATACAGCAAATTTAAAACATACCATTTTAGCCTTAATTGAGCTTTTCGGAAACGATATTAAATTTTTAAGAGACCCTACAAGAGGCGGTGTAGCTTCGGTTTTAAACGAAGTAGCCGAATTAACACAATTAAGCTTTTACTTGGAGCAAACACTTATTCCCTTAAACGAATCTGTAGAAGGGGCATGCGAAATGTTGGGACTGGACCCTTTATATGTAGCAAATGAAGGTTTGTTTTTGGCTGTTGTTAAGAAAGAAATTGCGCCTAGCTTTCTTGCAAAATTAAAAGCTGACGAAAATGGTATAAACGCTGCTATAATTGGCGAAGTAACCAATACCCACCCTGGCAAAGTAATTATGAAAAGTAATATTGGAGGGAAAAGAGTAGTTAACTATTTAACAGGGGAACAACTTCCAAGAATTTGTTAAGTGCAATGACGTTAAAGTAAAACTACAACTTAAGCTTTTCAAAAAAGTATTGTTCATTCACTTCAAGCACTTCTCCTGGCTGCATTGTTCCTAATAGTAAATCTTCAATAGACACGCGAATAAGCCTAAGGCACTTGTGATGCACTGCTGCTACCATTTTACGTACCTGATGAAATTTACCTTCGGTTAAACTAATAAGTAACCAGGAACTAATTACATTTTCGTGCAATGGTTTTGCTGCTTCGAATAAATTAAGTGGCTTTTCGACCAATTCAACTTCACAGGGCGTAGTTATAAAAGTTTCACCATAAGTGGCACTTATTGTTAGGCCTTCAGCTAATTTTTGAATAGTTTCAGCTGATACCTTGTTTTTTACTTGTACTAAATAAGTCCGTTTATGAGGAACTGCTCCCTGAAACAACAAGCGGGTCACTTTTTTATTGGTAGTAAGTAAAAGTAAGCCCTCCGAATTTTGGTCTAACCTGCCAATTGCATGAGTTCCTTGGGGGAAATTAAAGGGTAAACCGCTTAATAAGTTTACCGCATGGCTACTTACAAATTGGGAAACCATGTTAACCGGTTTGTTAACCATAAAGTAACGGTGCTCATTCATACGGCAAATTACTTAATATTGCATATGCAACAAGCTTCCAAAGACCCACTTCACGGAAAAACGCTAGAATTTATTGTAAAAGAACTAGTGAAGTATTTCGGGTGGGAGGATTTAGGGTATCATATTCCTATCAATTGCTTTAAAAGTAACCCAACCGTAAAATCAAGTTTAAAATTTTTACGTAAAATGCCTTGGGCAAGAAAAAAGGTGGAAGATTTATATATTAGAATGGCCGGACACCAGGCTGAACCGGAAAGTGAAAAAACAGAATAATCACGACAAGGCTAGCTAATATGTTTTTTTAATAAATCAACTAATGCACCTGCTTGCTGAACTCCGGGTTGCCTCCACTTTATTTCACCGTGATGAAAAATAGCCAAAGTTGGCACACTCGATACATTTAGCTCGGACGCGAGTTGTTGATTTTTATCAACGTCTATTTTAATGATGCGGACTTTATCCCCTAGTTGAGCATGTACTTGTTGTAAAATTGGTTGCATCATTTTACAAGGACCACACCAGGTTGCAAAAAAGTCAACTAATACAGGTGTATCACCTTTTATTATTGTTCCAAAGGTTTCTACATTTGACATAAATAATTATTTAATTTCCGTAAATGTTGTAGTTTCTTTATCCGAAATCTTATTTCGTTTTGGGGTATACCCACAGGCACTATAGCCACAGCCAATTTTATAC
>JBEDKT010000051.1:0-4760 GCA_041172025.1 Bacteroidota bacterium | reverse complement strand
GCGTTAACGGGCCATTCGCTGCTTCACCAATAATTTTGGCTTTCACACGTGGTGCATTATTTTTATCAATTACATTTTCTAATGCTGCAGGGATTAAAATATCACACTCCATTTCTAAAGCATCTCCACTCTTTTCAATGTTAGTTGCCCCTGGGAAATTTAAAATGCTTCCCGTTGCTTTTCTATGTTGAAAAACATCTTCTTCATTCAAACCGTCTTTACAATAAATAGCCCCTTCGTATTCTGCAATTGCGATTACTTTAGCGCCTCCTTCTCTGAAAAATTTAGCAGTGTAGTAACCAACATTTCCTAAACCTTGAACTATTATTGTTTTGTTTTCTACACCAACCGCTAATCCTAACTTCTTCATTACGTCTTCCATTAAACACACTTCTCTTACACCATAAAATACACCTAATCCTGTTGCCTCCCTACGGCCTCTAACACCACCTAATGAAATAGGTTTACCTGTCACACAACCCGCAGCATCAATTTCTCCTGGCTTTAAGGATTGGTAAGTATCAACAATCCATGCCATTTCTCTTTCGCCTGTTCCGTAATCTGGCGCAGGTACATCAATACCAGGTCCGATAAAGTTTTTCTTAACCAGTTCAGATGTATACCTTCTTGTAATTTTTTCTAATTCATATGCACTCAATGAACGAGGGCTAATTTTTATCCCACCTTTTGCTCCACCAAATGGAACATTCACAATAGCACATTTGTAAGTCATTAAAGCGGCCAAAGCCATCACTTCGTCCTGATTCACAGCCATACTATAACGAATTCCTCCCTTACAAGGCGATTTGTGTTGAGAATGCTGTACTCTGTAGGCCTCAATAACTTCAATACGTCCGTCATCCATTTTAACAGGAAAACGCATACTGTAGATGCTATTACATTCTTTAATTTGTTGTAAAATTCCAGACTCCCAAGTGGTGAACTTAGCAGCTTTGTCAAAACTTTTTTCTACACTCTGAAAAAAACTATATTCTTTATTTTCTGGCATAATAGTTAGTATTTGTAAATGAATTAAAAATTATTTATTATTTTTCTAGTTGGCTAATTTTTTTATCAATGCTTGCAACGTATAAAAAAAGTCCTACCAAAACTATGCAAACAACAGTCATTACTAAAAAAATCTTACCGTCTCTTAGCATGAAACTATTGTCGGCTGCAGTGGTTTGTAAAAGTTGTATCATATAAATATTTATTGGATAAATTAATATTATTAAAAAGTAAATTGCTTATAACAACCCCTCTTTTTTAAGTTTGAAAAGTTGAAGTCGTATTTGTAAAGTAGTAATCCATACGCCTAATAAAGTCCAGCCAATTACTGCAGGATAAAATACTGTACGCATATTGGCCGACATATCCTTCCCATTAATACCAGGATTACCTTCGCTGCCTTGCCCACCAGGGTGTAATGATTCCGTTAGCCTAGGTAAAATCCAAAGAGTGGGAAATAACATAAAGAACGAAAACACATTATATACAGCAGAAAGCCTTGCTCTTTTTTCAGTATCTAATAAACTTCCTCTTAAAACGAAATAAGCAAAGTATATCAATAGTGCAATTGCTGCACCATTTTGTTTAGGGTCACCTACCCAAGGACTACCCCATTGGTAATTAGCCCACAATGCTCCAGTAATAATGCCTAACACCCCAAAAACTAATCCCATGGTTGCAAATGCATTGGAATAAACGTCATGCACAGGATTGGCATTTCTTAAATATTTAATCGCATAAACTAAAGAAACAAAAAATAATATCATCATTCCAAACCACATGGGAACGTGAAAAAACATATTGCGAATAGACTCCCGCATACGGTCATCTAACTTAGGAACTTTTACAATAAAGCCATAGGTACAAGTGTACAGTAATAAAACAAAAGACAAAATTTTCCACCACTTAGCTCTTAGCATAGTTTACATGTTTTAATCCTCCTCTCCTTGATACTAACAATCGTTTGCAAAGCTACTTGTTTTGCTTAAATTGACCAATTTTATCAAGAAAACTTGAGGGGGTAAAATTAACGCTAAAGTTGTACATTTGCACTCATAATTTTCATGCCGTAACATGAAGCGAACTGCCCCGTAAGGCTGTAGTAAACTTAATGTGGCTATCATTTAAAAATAGACACAAATGAAACTTTCCCAATTTAGGTACGACCTACCTTTAAACCTCATTGCTCAGTACCCTACTAAAAGAAGAGAAGACAGTAGATTGATGGTAGTAAACCGTCAAAATGGACACATGGAGAACCGTCATTTCTCTGATTTATTAGAGTATTACGACGACAAAGACGTGTTTGTTGTAAACAACACAAAAGTATTCCCTGCAAGAATGTATGGACGTAAAGAAAAAACAGGTGCTAAAATCGAAGTTTTTCTTTTAAGAGAATTAAACAAGCCAAACCGTTTATGGGATGTAATTGTTGATCCCGCAAGAAAAATTCGTGTAGGAAACAAATTGTATTTTGGAGAGAACGAGGAATTAGTAGCTGAAGTTATTGATAACACTACTAGCCGTGGACGTACTATTCGTTTTCTGTGGGAAGGCGATGATGAAGGATTTAAAAAAATGTTAGAATTTTTAGGTGAAACACCTTTACCTAAATACATTAAGCGTAAGCCTGATGAAGAAGATAAAGAAAGATACCAAACAGTATATGCAAAGCACGAAGGTGCAGTTGCTGCTCCTACTGCTGGCCTACACTTTAGTAAAGAATTAATTAAGCGTGCCGAAATTATTGGTATTCGTTTTGCTGAAGTAACCTTGCATACAGGATTAAGCACATTCCGTCCTATTGAAGTTGAAGATTTAAGCAAACATAAAATGGATGCTGAATATTTTAATATCAACGAGGAAGCTTGTAAAATTATTAATACTGCAAAGGAAAATGGACGTCGTGTTTGTTCCATTGGAACTACTGCAATGCGTGCAATGGAAAGCAGTGTTACAGCTCAACGCTTATTAAAGCCAGCTGAAGGATGGACGAATCACTTTATTCACCCTCCTTACAATTTTAATATCGCTGATAGCTTGGTAACTAATTTCCATCTTCCAAAAACAAGTTTATTAATTATGACTTGTGCTTTTGCAGGATATGAATTAGCAATGGAAGCATACAAAAAAGCAATTAAAGACAAATACCGTTTCTTCAGTTACGGAGATGCTTTATTATTTATTTAAATTATATAAAATATAAATTTAAATAAATAATACTTTTATGATTTTTTTACTGTTTATTTAATTATTGAATATCTATTTGAAAGGCCTCGATTTATCGGGGCCTTTTTTTATGCGATACTGAATACCTAATCCTCGTCTCACCCTGCGCATGCTCGAAGGCTCGTCTCGGATTAGTATTCAGTTCTATAAAATAAAACTCAGCAACTATTTTATAAGTTGAATAAACCTTTATTTACTAATTGTAAGGTTTTAGTTTTATAAGTACTAGGAATTAATAAGCTAATATTATGATGACTGCCACCATAACTTACCATAGTTACAGGGACTTCGTTAATCGCATCAAATAATTTTTTCAAGATTGCATCTGTTTTTGCAATTTCATTTCCAACTATAGAAACTATAGTTTGATTTTTCTCAACTTCAACAGAGGCAATATTACTTAACTCGGCAATAATTTCGTTTAAGTGTTCGTCGGTATCGATAGTTACTGACACTGCCACTTCCGAAGTAGTGATCATGTCAATGGGTGTTTTGTATTTTTCAAATACCTCAAATATCTTTCTTAAAAATCCATAAGCTAGTAACATCCTACTGCTCTTTATTTTTATAGCAATAATACCGTCTTTTGCTGCAACTGCCTTTACGCCAACACTACCCGCTTCCTTTTTTATCACGGTGCCCGCCGCAGTTGGCTGCATTGTGTTTAACAATTTAACAGGAATGTTTTCTTGCTGTGCCGGCCAAATACAAGTTGGATGTAAAATTTTAGCACCGAAGTATGCAAGCTCTGCTGCTTCGTCAAAACTTAATTGCTCAATTGCAACCGTCTTGTCCACCACACGAGGATCATTATTATGCATTCCGTCTATATCGGTCCAAATTTCACAAACGGTTGCTTTTACCGCAGCTGCAATTAACGAAGCTGTATAATCACTACCACCACGTTTTAAATTATCAACTTCTCCTTTTGAGTTTCTGCAAATATAACCCTGCGTGATAAATAATTTTTTTGTAGGATGATTTGCTAATACTACTTTAATTTTTTCTTCAATTAAAAGTAAATCAGGTTCTTCATTTATATCCAACCTCATAAATTCTAATGCCGGAATTAATGCATATTCTATTTTTTCTTGCTCCAAATACAAAGAAAATAATTTTGTACTCATTAATTCTCCCTGAGCAAGTATGTCTTTATTTAAGGCATCACTTAGTGAAACACGTTGTGTAATACGTAAGAATTCAAAATGTTCTTTTAGGACATCTTGTGCTTTTAAAAGCAATTCAGGTGATTTTATTAAGTCAGTAATAAATAGTTGGTAGTGGTTTTCTAATGCTTCTATTTTCAATGTTGCCCCTGCTTTGTCTCCAGCTGGTAAACAATTACTTATTTCTACTAATGAATTGGTGGTACCACTTAAAGCACTCAACACAACTATAGTAGGTTCGGCATCACGAGTTATTAACTGTGACACTTGATGCATTCTTTCTGGTTTTCCAACACTTGTTCCACCAAATTTCATTACTCGCATACTTATTCTTTTTAGATAGTTAAAGGTAAATAG
>JBEDKT010000050.1:0-4459 GCA_041172025.1 Bacteroidota bacterium | reverse complement strand
GTAATACCCAAAATATATCCCCTATTGGATAATAAATATTAGTTAATAAAACGGCCATCAATAAAGCACTTATAGCCATTGCATGTAAGCTAACTTTCATGTAATTATTTACAATTAACCCTATGCTACTTGAAATAAACACGCCAAAGAAAAAGAATTTTAAAGCAATAGGTTGGTCTGTAAAGTTTCTACTTAAGTAATACATCCACCAATAAAAAAACATGACTATAACGTATGGAATAATTCTTTCCCTTTGTGTTTTTAAAAAAATACTTGTACTTAGTTTTAAGCGCCACATTAAAAAAACGGCAAATGCAGGCAAAAAAGCGGTCCACCAAAAAACACTAAATATTTTTAAATTTAGTTTCCAATCTGTAATGCCTACAAATTCATAAGGGATTACCTGAAGCAGGTATAATAAAAAATAAGTTGGAATGAATAACGGATGAAATACATAAGAAATTACATGTGCAAAAAAACGAACTAATTTTGGTTGGGGATTTTCCATGTAAGCTTTTAATATTTACTATAATTCTTTTCTAAGTCTTGCGACAGGGATATTTAATAATTCTCTATATTTTGCAACAGTTCTTCTAGCAATATTATACCCTTTATTTTGTAACTGATCAGTCAATTCATCATCACTCAAGGGCTTATGTTTGTCTTCTTGCTGAATAAGTTCTGCTAGGATTGCTTTTACTTCTTTTGTACTCACTTCTTCACCCGAATCGGTTGTAAGGGACTCGCTGAAGAAGTATTTTAATAAATAAGTGCCAAATTCAGTTTGTACATATTTACTATTTGCAACCCTACTCACTGTAGAAACGTCTAAATTAATTTTTTCAGCAATATCTTTTAAAATCATAGGCCTTAACTGAGTGGTGTCTCCGCTCATAAAAAAAGACTCTTGATGCAAGAGTATCGCACGCATTGTCATTAATAGGGTCTGCTGCCTTTGTTGTATCATTTCAATAAACCACTTTGCAGAGTCTATTTTTTGCTTGATAAAGAATACAGCCTCTTTTTGCGCCTTGTCCTGCTTTTGTCCTTTCTCGTACTCCTTTAACATTAATTTATAGTCATCGCTGATAATTAATGGAGGTGCATTTCGGCTATTTAAAGTTAATTCAAGTTTATTATTATTTATCAAAACGGTAAAGTCGGGGATAATGTACATCTCGGCTTCGTTCGAATAACCAGTCTCGGCACCAGGCTTCGGATTTAAGGAAAGAATTTGATGCATCACTTCCTTCATTTGCGACTCGTCTAAGTGTATACTTTTTTGAATTTTGTCGTAATGTTTTCTAGTAAATTCTTCAAAATGTTTTTCAATTACCGTAATTGCCAATTTTCTTTTATCGTCATCTAGTGGTACCCCTTCTTCCCCTTTTCTATTCAATTGAAGTAGTAAACATTCTTGTAAATTTCTGGCAGCAATACCAGCTGGTTCAAATCCTTGCACTTTATCCAACACTACCTCTATTTCTTTTTCTTCAACCAACATGCTTTGCTTAAAAGCTAAATCATCTGCAATTGACTGTAATGCTCTTCGCAGGTAGCCGTCGTCGTCTAGGCTGCCAATAATTTGTTCCGCTATTTTATATTCAACTTCTTCTAAGTCTAGCATGCTTAGCTGATCCATAAGTTGCTCATGCAAACTCATTTCCGCCTTAATAGGAATTACCTTTTCATTATCTAGTTCGGGATAATAATCGTCCTTTGTTTTATAATCTGCAATATCTCCATCATCATCATAATTATATTCACTAAGTTCCTCGTTACTCATTTCATATTCATCCACAGGCACTTCCACTTCTTCGTCTTGTAACCCGCTTAATAATTCATCATTCATTTCTTCCGAAGCAGTTGCACCTTCTCCATCAAGCAAATCCGCATTCATTTCTAAAGCAGGATTTTCTTCTAGTTCTTCTTTAACTCTTTGCTCAATTTGGGCACTAGGAATTTGCAACAACTTCATTAGTTGAATTTGTTGTGGTGACAACCTTTGTAATTGTCTTTGTTGTAGTGATTGCCCTAATGACATACTAAAAAAAAGATTAAGAAAGTGCTTCCTTTATTGCCGCTAAACTCTTTGCACCTTTCTCATGTATTTGTGCTTCTGTCCAAACTAAACTAATAGCAGTAGAAATACATTTACTCATGATGGCATCGCTTGCTTCAAAAGTACTATCGCTTAACTTTAACATAGCTGTTTTTTGTGCATCATTCATTGGATACAAGCTACGTGCAGTTTTAAGGTGATCCCACTTTCTAATATAATGCCAGTTATTAGCATACCAATAAAAATTGCCTGCTAAAATACCTGCAGCTTTAAATGCTTCAATTACTTTTTCAGTTTTTTCTTGAGTTGGCAAAAACCAAGTTAAAAAACTATAACTATCCCCAGCAGGATCAGGTACAGTTCTGAAAGTAATTTCAGGGATCTGTTCAAAATATGACCTTAATATTAAATTGTGCTTCTTTTGTATTGCAAGAAAATTATCTAGTTTTCTAATTTGTGCCAAACCAACTGCGGCATGCAACTCACTTATTCTAAAATTATAGCCCAAATAAGGGTGTAAATCAGCACCTCTGTCTACTCCTAAATGGTCATGACCATGGTCTGTAAATGCGTCTGCTTTGGTATAAATAGCTTCGTCATTTGTCATTACCACACCGCCTTCCCCACATGTCATTGCTTTCACAAAATCGAAAGAAAAAGTACCCGCATGGCCTATTGTTCCTAATTGTTTTCCTTTATAAGTCCCTCCAATGCTTTGACAAGCATCTTCCAATAATATTAAATTATGTTCATCACAAATAGCTTTCAATGCGTCTAAATCTGCCATACTTCCACACATATGCACAGGCATGATACATTTAGTTTTAGGCGTAATAGCCGCTTTAACTGCAGCCGGCGCTAAGGTTAAGGAACTATCAATATCCACTAAAACTGGGATTGCGCCCATACTTAATACTGCTTCAAAACTTGCTACAAATGTGAATGCAGGCATAATTACTTCATCCCCCGCTCCTATTCCAACTGCTGCCATTGCAGTAGTAAGTGCTGCAGTACCGCTAGACGTTAATTGGGCGTGCTTAGTGCCAAATTGAGCACAAATAGCTTGTTCTAACTCTTTTGATTTCCAAATACCCTTTCTTGGGCCATCAAAACCATAACGCATTAAAATGCCTGTTTCTAAGACATCATTGACTTCTTTTTTCTCTTCTGCTCCAAATAGTTCATAACCTGGCATAAACTTAATTTTTAGGTCAAACAAAGGTAGTTTAAAAAATGAAAATTGGCGGTTTTTCAGTAATTTGCGCCCCTAAAACACACATACTATAATTTATGGAATATAGCAATCTGATCTCGGTTACTGGCATGTCAGGATTATTTGAATTACTAACAAGCAAAAGCGACGGTGCTATTGCAAAGTCATTAGACAATGGCACTACTCAGTTTTTAAGCACTAGAGCGCACCAATTCTCTCATTTGGAGAGTATTGAAGTGTTCACTACCCACGACAATGTGTTCTTAGCAGAAGTATTTATTGCTATGGGTAAGTCAAAAGAGGCTTTACCAAGCGAAAAGGACCCAAAGGCAGTTACCGCTTACTTTAAGAAGGTTTTCCCTAAGATGGATTTTGAGCGTGTTTACGCAAGTGATATGAAGAAGATGGTAAAATGGTTCGCTCAATTACAAAAGCATAATGTTGAAGCAACTATTCCTGCAGAAGAAGCAGAAGGTGAAGCAGAGGCTTAATTAATAAAAAAAATCAATCCTACTTATAAAAAGCTTACCCAATCTAGGGTAAGCTTTTTTTTATCCTTAAATTGCAACACGAGTCCCCCTAACTGGTTTCGAAAAATATACTTTATGAAAAAAATTGTACTTTTTATTATTTGTTTTGTTGTCCTGAATAATATTCAAGCTCAAAGCCACGCGCAAAAAAAATGGGTCAGAAAACAATACGCGACACTTTCTTTGAATGAGAAAATTGCGCAACTAATGATTATTAGAGCGCATAGTGCTTGGGATGCCGCAAAAGTGGATAGCTTGGCTGCTGTAATAAAAAAATACAATGTGGGTGGCCTTTGTTTTTTTCAGGGCGGACCAATAAGAGAAGCATTACAAACAAACCGATTTCAGTCGATAGCTAAAACACCCCTACTAATTACGATGGACGCAGAATGGGGCGTAGGTATGCGTTTAGACAGTGTTGACATGTTCCCAAGGCAGTTATCACTTGGTGCTATTTCTTCTTCCAAATTAATTTATCAAATGGGCGTAGCTGTGGCAGCACAATGTAAACGACTAGGTATACAAGTAAACTATGCACCAGACATTGATGTAAATAATAACCCAGGCAACCCCGTAATCAATGACCGTAGTTTTGGTCAAAATATAGACAGAGTTATTGAACATGGTGTGGCTTATATGAAAGGGATGCAGGAC
>JBEDKT010000049.1:0-3212 GCA_041172025.1 Bacteroidota bacterium | reverse complement strand
GCAATGTATTGCTCAGCAACAAAAATTATCGCCTATAGCACAAATTTATTTGAATAAAAATAGTGGTTTAAATAAAGCTGAATATAACATCAGCGCATTGGTTCAGGTAAATGAAAATATATTGGAAAGTGACTTAAAAGCAAAAGGAATATTGGTGCAAACCAAAGCCGGAAATATTTGGAGTGTAATGATTCCAATGCATGTTTTAAACGATATTTCAAATATAAAAGGCATTGATTATTTGGAAGCTTCATTGGCTGCTAAGCCACAAATGCAAGACACTGATTGGATTCAAACCAAAACTAATTTAGTGCATCAAGGCTATAATTTGCCAAAGGCATACAAAGGAAATGGAGTAATAGTTGGCATTATTGACATTGGTTTTGATTATAACCATCCGGCTTTTTACGATGAACAAGGTAATTGTAGAATTATGCGTGTTTGGGAGCAAAACAAAACAGGAACGCCACCAATAGGTTATAATTATGGCAATGAATTAACTAATTCTACTAGCATAAAAGTAGCCATAACCGATAGAATTACTGACTCGCATGGAACCATGGTGGCAGGCATTGCGGCTGGAACGGGAATATTAAGTAAAGGAAATGCAAACCGCGGAATGGCGCCCAATGCGGAGTTGGTTTTGGTGGGTTTGTATTACGGTGAAGAAACTTTTTTAGACGATAAAAATGTTTCAGCACCCTCGTTTGTTGATGCCATGAATTATATTTACAAATACGCTGAATCTGTAAATAAACCTGCGGTAATCAATATAAGTTGGGGTCATCATGGTGGTCCGCACGATGGAACTTCACTGCTCGATAAAGCGATTGAAAACTTAACAGGAATAGGAAAAATTTTGGTAAATGCGGCCGGAAACGAAGGTAAAACACAATTGCATTTACAGAAAAAACTAGCGAACGATACTTTTTATACTTACAATTATTTTAATAGAAAAATTTACCCTTACGAAAACAATTTGACTGATTTTTGGGGCAGCCCCAACACTGATTTTGCAGTGCAAATTAGGTTAACCGATACTTTGCAAAATGTGGTGGCAACTAGTAATTTTATCAGAGCTTCCAGCAATCAATTAACCAATGGAGTTTTGGTAAATGGAAATGATTCTTTGACATTTTCGTTTGCTTGCCAAGCAAAAAACATCAATAACAACAAACCAAATATTTTTGTCAATTACCATAATTCAAACCGTGCAAAGTATTTTGTTTCCTATGCTTTTACTTCAAATAATACTGATTTACACGCTTGGAATTGTGGTTACGAATGGTCAAAAGGATATCCATTATTTTTGGACAATATTCCAGGACAACCAGTGATGCAAAATCATTTAAGTGGTGATAATAAATTTACCATTGGTGAATCGGGAGCAAATAGCAATGCGAGCGTGGCGGTTGGTTCTTACAACTCAAATGTGGCTTGGCAAAACTATTGGGGAAATGTGAAAACGGTGGATGATATTAGCCAAAAAGATACCATTACTGGCTTCTCGAGCCGAGGCCCAACTACAGATAATAGAACTAAGCCCGACATTACAGGACCAGGTTATTTTGTAGGCGGCCCAGCTAGTAGTTTAACTCCATTTAACGATGCCGACATTACCGATACTTTTCAAGTAAATGGAAAACGTTTCGATTTTATAATGTCGGCAGGAACTTCATTTGCTGCGCCTTGTGTAACAGGTGCCATTGCGTTAATGCTAGAAGCCGACCATGGTTTAACGCCTAGTAAAGTGTTAAGTATGTTAAAGAATTCAGCAAGAGTGGATACTAAAACAGGAGTTATTCCAACTAGTGGAAGTAATAATTGGGGTTGGGGAAAAATAAATACTTATGAAGCTGTAAAATTGGCTTTTGCTACCGCAATAAATGAACAAGATAATGTTGAAAATAAAATCATTATTTACCCAAATCCATTTACCAATAGCATACAACTTTTGAACAGCCAAGAACCTTTATGGGTGGAAGTTTACAATATTTCTGGGCAAATACTTTTTAGTAAAAAAATATTGCAGAACGAAAGCATTCAATTAGCACAATTACAAACAGGAATTTATTTGCTTAAAACCACCAATGAAAATGGCGGAATACAAATGTGTAAATTGGTAAAGTATTAGGATAACAACACAAAAAAAGCCCGTTAACTGTTAAATTAACGGGCTTTTAGTTTTAATATTTTTAAGTTGTTGCTACCAAATACTCAATATTTTTTACTTCAGGTAAAAACTTTCGTTCTTTGAGTAAATAGCCATTGCCACGCACCAAAATATGAACTTTTATATTTTCAATACAAATTGGAGAACTTTCACTAACATCGGTAATATTCGAAAATTTGATATCTCGTCCATCCACAATTACAACAGCTCCACTTCCTATAACTTCTAAGTAATTATTATCAATAACTATTACACCTGTATCTTCGCCAAGGCCAATTCCAGTGCATTGCGGGTTACTTGCTACTGCTTGTGCCAAACGGTTAAAACGTCCACGTTTATCAAAATGTGAGTCAATGATTACATTAGGAATAAAAGCTAAGCCAGTAGTAATTTTTACTTCACCTTTTAAATGCGCTAACTCGCTTTTACCCGAATAAATCATGGTGTTACTCATTGCCATTGCGCCAGCACTTGTACCTGCTATTACAAATTTTTCTTCATTGAAATACCTATCGTGTAACACTTGGTAAATTTCTGTTCCACCAAAAATACTTGTTAAACGCAATTGGTCACCACCTGAAAACAAAATGCCGTCACAATCTTTTACACGTTGAATATATTCAGGATTATGAACATCTTCACGGTTTCTGATATTCATAACACCAGCTCGTTTACAGCCTATTTTGCTAAAAGTGTCAATGTAATTTTGACCTACTTCTTGTGGAATAGATGATGCGGTTGTAATTACTTCAATTTTTTTATCAATTCCGCCAACTTCTTCCACAAAACGTTTTAGAATTGATAAACTGAAAAAATTTAAACTTTTATTTGAATGTACATATCCTTTTTCGGGTTCAGTGCCTTTATCTTCAGCACCGCCAATGGATATTAGTTTTCCTTTAGGTGTATTCAATTGCTTTATTTTTTTGGATAAAAAATAGTATTCCCCCCGTTTATTAATTCTAGAAACTTATAATTGATATGTATTATATTTAAAAAATTAGCTAAAGCTAATAAAAATATTTGAACCACATAGAAA
>JBEDKT010000048.1:0-14248 GCA_041172025.1 Bacteroidota bacterium | reverse complement strand
GCCAAATTATTAGAAATAGAAGTTCCGGAAATTTTTGATGGTTTAATCACTATTAAGAAAATTGTTCGTGAGCCAGGTGAGCGTGCTAAAGTGGCTGTTGAATCATTCGACGACAGAATCGATCCAGTAGGTGCTTGTGTGGGTATGAAAGGAAGTCGTATTCATGGTATTGTAAGAGAATTGAAAAATGAAAATATTGATGTAATTAACTTTACTACCAATACGCAATTGTTAATTCAACGTTCATTGACGCCAGCTAAAATTAGCTACATGAACATTGACGACGAGCGCAAACGTGCAGAGGTTTATTTACCAGCAGATCAAGTTTCTTTAGCAATTGGCCGAAGAGGGGTTAACATTAAGTTAGCGACCGAACTAACTGGTTACGAATTAGACGTTTACCGTGAGGACGAAGAAATTATCGAAGAATTTGATATTGACTTAGACGAATTTAGTGATGAGATCGAAACTTGGATTATTGATGAATTCAAGCGTGTAGGTTGTGATACGGCAAGAAGCGTATTGAAGCTAAATGCAGACGAGTTAGAAAGAAGAACGGATTTAGAAAAAGAAACGATCGCAGATGTGCGTCGTGTGTTACAAGAAGAGATAGATAAAGGTGAATAACCTTGATTTTTGAAAGTATATTTGTATTAGGGACTCGTCCCGCTAAATCGGTCACTGATTTAGCGGGACAAAAAACAACAGAATGTCAGAATTGAAACTACCAAGACTGTTAGCAGCTGCTAAAGAATTCAACGTCGGTCAAGATACCATCGTTGATTTCTTAGTAAAGAAAGGTTTTCCTAAAGATGACCTTAAGCCTACAGCTAAATTAACCGAGGATCAGTATTATTCTTTGCAAGCCGAATTCCAAGGCGATAAAGTTGCAAGAGATAAGGCAGACCATGTGGAACTGCCAAAGAATGCGGTTAGTGATAAAGTAAAAAAGCCAGAATCTGCGAAAGTGGTCGATGCTGCTGAAAAAGCGGCCGAACCAAAGCCAGAAGTAGCAAAAGCGACTGAAGCTAGTACTAAAATTAAGGCTGACGATGTTTTCCCTGAGCCTAAAAAAGTGGTTGCACCTATAGTGGAAGCACCAGCACCTGAAGCCCCTAAGGCAAAAAACATTGAAGCTCCAGAAGTTGAGGCACCTAAAGTGATCAATAAGATAGACCTATCCTTAATTGATTCTTCAACACGACCTAAAAAAACA
This sequence comes from Bacteroidota bacterium, assembly GCA_041172025.1. Taxonomy (GTDB): domain Bacteria; phylum Bacteroidota; class Bacteroidia; order Chitinophagales; family Chitinophagaceae; genus Sediminibacterium. The sequence continues at coordinate 13,032 of JBEDKT010000048.1, read as the reverse complement.
GTGAAGAAGGTGGAGGAAGCACCAGCTCCTGCTGCTAAAGCTGCGCCTGCAAAAGCGCCTGCTAAAAAAACAGAAGCGCCTGCTAAAAAAGAAGAACCTGTAATTGTTCCAAAAGCTGCTCCAGTTGATCATTCTGTTCAACCGGAAAACGTGCATGGTAAAATTGAAAATATTCAAGCTACAAGGCTGGAAGGACCAAAAATTATGGGTAAAATTGTTTTACCTGTCAATAGCGATACACGTCCTAAGCCATTAAGCCAAGAAGAAAAGCGTACACGTAAACGTATCCCAGTTCAAGGCAACCGTCCACAAGGTGGTCCAGGTGGCGCACCTCAAGGTGGTCAAGGTGGTGGTGGTTACCAAGGCAACCGTCCACAAGGAACTGGTTACCAAGGAAATCGTCCACAAGGAACTGGCTACCAAGGCAATCGTCCACAAGGTGGAGGCGCTGCTCGTCCAGGTCAAGGAGGTCGCGGACCAAATAGGTTTGGTCCTGTTACTGCTGAACAAAAAGAAATTGATCAAAAAGCAATTCAAGATAAGATTAAGGAAACACAGGCTAAATTATCTGGCCAAGGTGGTAGAGGCAAGAGCATGAAGTCGAAATATCGTCGTGCTAGAAGAGAAGAAGCGGCTGAAAATGAATTGAACCAAGTAAGAGATACAAAATTACAAGTAACGGAATTTGTTACTGTAAGTGAAATAGCTAGTTTGATGGATGTAAGTTTTGCGGACATCATTAGCAAGTGTATGAATTTAGGAATCATGGTTTCTATTAACCAACGTCTAGACGCCGAGGTTATTGAATTAGTGGCAAGTGAGTTTGGATTTGAAGTAGAATTCGTTGGATTAGAAGAAGCGCAAGAATTGGATGAAGTAGAAGAAGCAGAAGACCAAGCGAATTTGGTTGAACGCCCTCCGATAGTTACTATTATGGGTCACGTCGATCACGGTAAGACATCATTACTAGATTATATCCGTAATGCAAATGTGGTTGCTGGTGAGGCCGGTGGTATCACGCAGCATATTGGTGCTTATGAGGTAACACTTCCTAACGGAAAAGCAATTACATTCTTGGATACGCCAGGTCACGAAGCCTTTACAGCAATGCGTGCGCGTGGTGCTAAGATTACAGATATTGCAATTATTGTTGTAGCAGCGGATGATGCGGTTATGCCTCAAACAAGAGAAGCCATTAGTCACTCACAAGCAGCGAATGTGCCAATGATTTTTGCTGTAAACAAGATTGATAAAGATGGTGCACAACCACAAAAAATATACGAGCAATTATCTCAAATGAATATTTTAGTAGAAGCTTGGGGTGGTAAATTCCAAAACCAAGAATTGTCTGCTAAACAAGGTTTGAATGTAGATTCTTTACTAGAAAAAGTATTATTAGAGTCTGAATTATTAGACTTGAAAGCGAATCCAAACAGAGAAGCTACTGGTAGTGTAATTGAAGCGTCTTTAGATAAAGGCCGTGGATATGTGGCTACTATATTAGTTCAAAACGGAACATTACGTCAAGGAGATTTGATTTTATCCGGCCAACATTATGGTCGTGTGAAAGCTATGTTTAATGAACGTAATCAACGTATTGAAGTTGCACCTCCTTCAACTCCTGTAGTAATATTAGGTTTGAATGGTGCACCGCAAGCAGGTGAGAAGTTTAAAGTGTTTGATGACGAAGCAGAAGCAAAAGAATTAGCAACTAAGCGTGCTCAATTATTAAGAGAGCAAGGTTTAAGAACTAGAAAGCATATTACTTTGGATGAAATTGGTCGTCGTTTAGCTTTAGGAAACTTTAAGGAATTAAATATCATCATTAAAGGTGACGTGGATGGTTCGGTGGAGGCCTTAAGTGATTCATTGCAAAAATTGTCTACCGAAGAAATTGCTATCAGGGTAATTCTAAAAGGAGTAGGTCAAATTTCTGAATCTGACGTCCTACTTTCTGCAGCTTCCGATGCAATCATTATTGGTTTTAACGTTCGACCTTCTATGCAAGCGAATAAATTAGCTGAAACCGAAGGTGTGGAAATTAAATTATACTCTATTATCTACAACGCAATTGATGAAATCAAGAGCGCGATGGAAGGTATGTTGGAGCCGAAAATACAAGAGAAGATTGTTGCGAATGTGGAAGTGCGAGAAGTGTACAAATTTGACAAAGCAACCGTTGCAGGATGTTTCGTGTTAGATGGTAAATTAAGCCGTAACAGTAAAATTCGTATCATACGTGATGGTATTGTTGAATTCCCAAGAGGAGAAGGCCAAGCTGCTGAATTAGGAAGTTTGAAACGTTTCAAAGACGATGTGAAAGACGTTGTTTCTAATATGGAGTGTGGTTTGACAATCAAAAATTTCAGCGATCTTAAACCAGGTGATATAGTAGAAGCCTTTGAAGAAGAGGAAGTAAAACGTACTTTATAAAAAAATTAAGATTTGATAGTTGGGAGAATCACCCAGCTATCGGATCTTTAAACACTAATAAAAGTTTGATGAAAATAGTTAGCATTGTTTTTTCTTTGGTATTCTTGTCTATTTCTTTTTGTGCAGAAGCACAAGTGAAAAAAGTACTTGCCGATAAAATCGTTGCCACAGTTGGCGACAAGTTTATTTTAAGATCTGATATTGACAATGCTATTATAGATTTTAAAAGACAAACCCAGGATCAAGAAGGTGTTACTACGCCTACCTTTTGTCAAGTATTAGAAGGGCAGTTAATTCGTAAAGCCTTGGTTTTACAAGCCGAAAAAGATTCTCTTAACGTTACCGAAGACGAAATACAAAACGAGATAGACAGAAAAATAAGACTTTTCCTTAATCAGTTTGGCAGTAAAGAAGTGTTGGAAGAAGTTGCAGGCAGGACTATTTTCCAATTAAAAGAAGACTTCAGGATCTTAATTAAAGAACAACAGTTGTCTGAGCAAATGCAACAGAAAATTGTTGAGAAAATAAAAATCACTCCCTTTGAAGTAAGGGCCTTCTATAATAAAATCCCAGTGGATAGCTTGCCTTTATATGAAAGTGAAGTGCAAATTATGGAATTGGTTATGCACCCGAAAGCAAACCGCGATGTAGAAGAATACGTAATCAAGCAATTATTTGATTACAGACGTGAGATTGAATCTGGTATCAATAAATTTGACCAATTAGTTAAGCTATATTCAGAAGACCCTAGTTCTAAAGAAAACTTAGGACAATTCAATATTAATAGAAACGAAAAGAATTTTGATCCTGCATTTATGGCTGGGTCGTTTCGTTTAAAAGAAGGTCAAATTTCTGCACCTGTAAAATCTAAATTTGGGTATCATTTGATTCAGTTAATTTCAAGGTCTGGAGACGACGCAGTGGTAAAACATATTTTGCGCATTCCTCCAATTGGGGCTGATGAGATTAATGAAACCAAAACTTTCTTAGATAGTGTAAGAACTGCAATTGTTACCGGTAAAACCACCTTTGGAGAAGCAGTAAATAAGCATAGCGACGACGACCAAAGTAAATTTAGCGGTGGCGCTATTTCTGGCAGAGACGGTTCAACTTATGTTAATTACGACCAATTGGATAAGGATATGGTTGTGGTAGTTAAAGGCATGAAACCTGGTCAGGTGTCAGCCCCTCAGGTATACACTGATGACCGCGGAAGAAAAGCGGTTCGTTTAATTTATTTCAAGGAAAGAACCGAGCCCCATAAAGAAAACTTAAAAGAAGACTATAATCGTGTTGCTCAACGTGCATTAGAAGAAAAAAAGACTAAGTCCTTAGAAGCATGGTTTAAAGAGCGCATTCCTAATTATTATATCTATATAGACGAAGCCTATGGTACTTGTACCGAATTAAAGGACTGGGTTAAAGTGGCAAACGCCATTGTTAAAGAAAAAACTTACTAGGCTACTAAAATATTAATCTATTACAACAGGGAACTTTTAAGGAAGTGTCGTAAATTTGGGCCTCCTTAAACTTCATCATGAGCGACGAAATTAAACACGAGTGTGGGCTAGCTTACATTCGACTAAGAAAACCCTTATCATACTATCTTCAAAAAAGAGGCACGGTCACTTACGGGTTGAATAAGTTGTACTTACTCATGGAAAAACAGCATAACCGAGGCCAAGACGGAGCGGGTATTGCGACAGTTAAGTTAAATATAGAACCAGGCAATCCATTCCTTTACCGTTTAAGAAGTAACGCACAGCAGCCCATTGCTGATTTGTTTTATAAGATTGGCCTAGAAATACAAGAATTAGAAAAATTCCAACCAGATATTGCAAAACATCCAGGCCTGATGAAGGGGCATTTGCCTTTTATGGGAGAAATTTTGCTGGGTCATTTAAGGTATGGTACTCAAGGAAAAAACAATGTTGAATTTTGCCATCCCTTTATTAAAAGAAATTTAGAACCCGCTAAGAATATTGCTTTGGCAGGTAATTTCAATTTAGTTAATACCGACGAACTGTTTCAACAAATTGGATTAGAGCCAGGTGTTTTTGAAAAACAAAGTGACTTAGCCGCCATGATGGAGGTTATTCATCATTTCTTAGATAAAGAGGAAGCAATAAACCCCAATAACCCAAACATCGCTACGGTATTAAAAAAAGCAGCACAATTATTTGACGGAGGATTTACAATTGGCGGCTTATTGGGAAATGGAGATAGCTTTATTATGCGTGACGCGCATGGCATTCGTCCAGCTTATTATTATATTGACGAGGAAGTAATTGTGGCAGCTAGTGAGAGAGCAGCAATTAGGACAGCATTTAATGTTGCCGAAAATGAAGTAGTTGAATTAATGCCAGGCTGTGCCTTAATTGTGGACGGCAAGGGAAAATACACCATTGAACAAATTTTAGAACCTAAGGAAAGAAGAGCATGTTCGTTCGAACGTATTTATTTTTCCAGAGGCAGCGATGAAAAAATTTATAGAGAAAGAATTGCTTTAGGAAACCATTTAAGTAAAAGAGTATTAGATAGGATAGAGAAGGATTTAAAAAATACTATTTTTTCCTATATACCTAATACGGCGGAAGTTGCATTTTATGGACTAGTAAAGGGAATGGAGCAATACTTGAATAAAATTAAAGTTGAACGTATTTTAAGTTGGGGTAACCAAGTAGATGCCGACAAGTTGGAAGAAATGGTGAACAGGAAAATTCGTCAAGAAAAAATTGCCATTAAGGATGTTAAATTAAGGACTTTTATTACGGACGATGCCAACAGAAATGAAATGGTGCAGCACGTGTATGATATTACCTATGGAACAGTGATAGCGAATCAAGATACCCTAGTTGTTATTGACGATAGTATTGTGAGAGGCACTACATTAAGAGAGAGTATTATAAGAATGTTGTCTCGCTTATCTCCTAAAAAAATAATTGTTGTTTCATCGGCTCCGCAAATTAGGTATCCCGATTGCTATGGTATTGACATGAGCAAGATGGGCGATTTTATTGCCTTTAGGGCAGTTATTGCGTTGTTAACCGACAAGGGCATGACAAATATTATTGACGAAGTGTACAATAAAATTAAAGCACTAGAAGCCAGTGGCGAATTGCATACTGAAAATGTTGTGAGACAGCTATACAAGCCATTTACTCCTGAAGACATTTCTGATAAAATTGCACAATTAATTACACCCGAGGATATTAAAATACCTGTTGAAGTGATTTACCAAACTATTGAGGATTTACATTTATGTTGTCCTACCAATACAGGCGACTGGTATTTTACTGGTAATTATCCAACACCTGGTGGAAATAAAGTTTGTAACAAAGCTTTTGTGAACTATGTGGAAGGCAAAAACGTTAGAGGGTATTAAGGCAAGTTATACGCGGTAACAAATTGCGTTTATATTCATTCCTGCACCTACTGATGCAAAAATAATTACGTCCCCTTTTTGTAATTCATGGTCCTTGTATTTTCCTCTCTTAACCATATCATATAAAGTAGGGATGGTCGCCACCGAACTATTGCCTAATTCATGAATACTCATTGGCATTATATTGCTTGGGATTTCCCTTATGCCATATAATTTAAATAATGCCTTAATAAAACCTTCGTCCATTTTTTCATTTGCCTGGTGTAAGAAAAATTGCTTTACATCAAGTATGTCTACCCCAGCTTTTTCAATACATTCTTTCATAGCCAAAGGGACATTTTTAATGGCATATTCATACACCTTTCTGCCCTTCATTTTAATGTATTTAGTGACTTCGTCTGCCTCAGGATGATTTGATTTACCTAGGTATAAAAAATAAGCTTCATCAATACAGTGGCTTTGAACACTAGCTGCTAAAATACCACTGTTGCTATCACTTGAGTTTTCTACAATACAAGCGCCTGCACCATCACTAAAAATCATGCTATCTCTGTCATGGGCGTCTACCACTCGGCTTAATGTTTCTGCCCCTATCACTAAACATCTTTTTGCTAATCCCGATTTAATAAATGAATCTGCCTGTATCACTCCCTGAATCCAACCTGGGCAGCCAAATAACACATCATAAGCAACACAGTTTGGGTTATGAATACCTAGTTTATGTTTTACCCTTGAGGCAATGGAAGGGATGGTATCTGTTTGAATACTTCCTGCAACAACTTCTCCGAAATTATGAGCTACAATTATTTGGTCAATTGTTTCCGGATCAATACCTGCGTCTTCAATAGCCAAAGCAGCAGCCTTGGTTGCCATGTCGGATGTGTTCAAATTTTCTTCAGCATATCTTCTTTCTTCAATGCCAGTAATGTCTTTAAATTTTGCAACAATTTCTTCGTTAGGTGTCTTAATTAATTCGCCATGTTCGTCATAAAAGGTATTGTCTATAAAAGCCTGGTTCGTTTTTACGATGCCGGGGATATAACTACCTGAGCCAGTTATTATTGTTGCCATGGGGAGAAGTTAAAAATTGAAAGCAATTGTTGTATTCTAAGTTAAGAATTTTATGGTAAAATTATATGTATTTATCCCCTTTATTCCTTTTCACTTCTGCGACATATTCCTTGATAGACTGTTCCTTATCCTTGCTACAAATTAGTAAAACATCCTTGGTGTCAACAATAATGAAGTCGTCAAGCCCTTGTACCACTACTAATTTTTCATTAGGCGCTTTAATCATACATTTTGTAGCATCTATTACAATCACATTGTCGGATGCAACTGCATTGCTGAAATAATCCTTTTCCATATTGTCATAAGCACTATTCCAAGTACCTAAATCACTCCATCCAAAGGAAGCTGGCAATACATACACATTGTCTGCTTTTTCCATTATAGCAATATCTATAGAAATATTAGTGCATTGTGGGTAAATACGCTGGATGGCTAGTTGCTCGTTTTCGGTATTAAAATGTTCTTTTTCACTATCAAATAACTCAAACATTTCTGGTTGATGTTTTTCAAAAGCGGCTAAAATAGTTTTCACCCTCCAAGCAAAAATTCCGGCGTTCCATAAAAAATCACCACTCGCTAAAAACGATTGTGCAATTTCTAAGTTAGGCTTTTCGGTAAATGTTTTTACTTTATATACTCCTTTACTTACTTCTAATCCTTCATATTGTATATAACCATAACCCGTATTTGGATGCGATGGCTTAATACCTAAAGTAACTAATGCTTTAATATTTTCAACAAAGTCTAGTGCGCTATATACAATATCTTGAAACTTATCTTCTTCTAAAATTAAATGATCGCTGGGCGCTACAATAAAAGTAGCTTCGGGGTCAATCAATGATAGTTTAAAAGAAATATAGGCGATACAAGGAGCAGTATTTTTCCTACTTGGTTCGGCAAGAATGTTTGCGATGGGAAGTTCGGGTAATTGATTTTTTACAATATCAATATATTCTTCCGATGTTACAATGAATATATTTTCTACAGGAATAAACTTGGCATATCTTTCGTAGGTCCACTGAACTAATGTCTTTCCTGTATTTAGGACGTCTAAAAATTGTTTTGGAAAAGAAGTTCTGCTCATTGGCCAAAACCTGCTACCTATACCACCAGCCATTATAGCTACATAATGATGTTTATTTTGCATACCTTTTTATTTTTATAAAATCCCCTCTTTCATTAAATCGTGAATATGAATCATGCCAACAAACTGTTGCCCCTCGGCAACAATAATTTGACTAATATCTTTTTGCTCCATCAGTGATAAAGCCTCTACTGCTAGTGCCACGGGGGAAATGGTAACAGGGTTGCTATGATAAATATCAGAAGCTGTTAAATCTTTTATGGATGCGTGTGCTTCTAACATTCTTCTTATATCTCCATCGGTAATAATACCAAGTACATTATTTTTATCGTCAACAACTGCTGTTGCACCTAGTCTGTTTTTTGAAATAGTAATAATCACTTCTTTCAATAAAGTTGATTTTAAAACAGCAGGCTTGTGGTTTACTGTTGCTATTTGGCCAGCAGTTAATGTGAGCCTTTTTCCCAAATTGCCACCGGGGTGAAATTTAGCAAAGTCAATTGCTTTGAATTCTTTTAATTCCATTAAGGACATTGCAATCAAATCTCCCATCACCATTTGAGCAGTGGTCGACGAAGTAGGTGCCAAGTTATTTGCACATGCTTCTTTTTCAACTGTAGTGTTTATTATCCAGTTAGCTTCTTTTGCTAAATAACTTTCAGTGTTGCCAACCATTCCAATAATAGGATTGCCAAAACTTTTTACTAGTTGTACTAAATTTTTAATCTCAGGACTTTCTCCACTCTTACTTATGACCATTACAATGTCTGTAGGCATAATCATTCCAGAATCGCCATGAATTGCTTCTGCGGCATGTAAGTATATAGAAGGGGTACCGGTTGAATTACAAGTTGCCACAATTTTTTGAGCAATAATGGAACTTTTCCCAATACCACTAATTACAAACCTTCCTTGAGATGTATGTACAGCTTCTACAGCTTTTACAAATGAGTCATCTATGAAATGTTCCAACCCATTGATAGCAGCTGCTTCAATAGCCAAGGTTTTTTTTGCAACGGAAATTATTTTGTTCGTCATAAGCTATGTAAAGGAGTTGCAAAGTTAATGTTTCAGTAAGTTCCGCCCCCCTTTTCTCCCAAAACCTTAAAAAAAAGGTAATTATATAAAAAGGGGGTTTAATACACCATTCTTTAACTATTTTCGTTAACTTATAGGTGTAGTTTGCGCCGAAACAGTTGATTTTAAGACAATTATAGATGCCTACCAGTAAAAAAGCGGTTAAAAAAGCCGTAAAACCAATAAAAGAACAAAATCCTTTAGACCAAGCTGCTATAATGCAGGCTTTAGCACAATATTTTGGATTCAAGGCTTTTAAAGGTACCCAAGAAAAAGCAATCCATTCATTGATGAGTGGCAGAGACACTTTTGTAATTATGCCCACTGGAGGAGGTAAAAGCCTTTGCTACCAATTGCCTGCTTTAATGTTACCTGGTTGCGCCATTGTAGTATCGCCATTGATTGCGTTAATGAAAAACCAGGTGGACCTTGTAAGAGGGTATAGCGAAAACGACGAGGTTGCCCACTTTTTAAATTCATCCTTAAATAAAGGACAGGTAAAAGAGGTTAAAGCAGATTTAGTTAGCGGCAAAACAAAGTTGTTATACGTTGCACCTGAAACATTAACTAAGCAAGAAAACATTGATTTTTTCCGGGATTTAAATATTTCCTTTTTTGCTGTTGACGAAGCGCATTGTATTTCAGAATGGGGACATGATTTTAGGCCAGAATACAGGAGGTTAAAAGAAATGATGGAAGAAATTAATTCATCTATCCCAATAATTGCCTTAACTGCAACTGCTACACCTAAAGTACAAAGCGATATTGTTAAAAATCTTTCTTTACGCGACCCAGAAGTACTCATATCTTCTTTTAACAGGGCTAACCTTTATTACGAAGTACAACCTAAAGTAAAAAAAGAACAGACGGTGAAAAGTATTGTAAAATATATAACCGGACATAAGGGTAAGAGCGGTATCATTTATACACTCAATCGGAAAACAACAGAAGAATTAGCAGATTTATTAATAGCGAATAATATTAAAGCAGTTGCTTACCACGCAGGCTTAGACCAAAAATTAAGGGCCGACAGACAGGATCAATTCTTGAATGAAGACGTGCAAGTGATTGTGGCTACCATTGCCTTTGGTATGGGAATTGACAAGCCAGATATTCGGTTTGTTATTCACTTTAATATTCCTAAATCCATTGAAAATTATTATCAAGAAACTGGCAGGGCAGGCCGTGATGGCTTAGAAGGTAATTGTATTTTATATTATTCCCAAAAAGACGTTGCAAAGCTTGAACATTTCTTAAGAGATAAGCCACTAAGCGAACGTGAAGTTGGTGCTCAGTTAATTGATGAAACAGTTGCATTTGCGGAAAGTGGTGTTTGTAGACGACATAGTTTATTGCATTATTTTGGGGAAGAAACTACTGTGAAAAATTGCGGCAAATGTGATAACTGTTTAAATCCAAAAGAACAAATAGAAGCAAAGCCGGAGCTGGTTAAATTGTTGCAAGCGATACAAGCATTGAACGAGCGTTTTGTAGCCGACTATGTGGTGCTAATTATAAGAGGCGAGTATACGCCACAAATTGGATTGTATAGGCATGAAAAATTACCTGTGTTTGGTATTGGCCAAGACCATGATACTTTGTTTTGGGATAGTTTAGTACGTCAAGCTATGTTGGATACCATGATAGAAAAAGATATTGAAGAATATGGTTTATTAAAGCTAACCGAGAAAGGTAAAAAGTTTTTAAAGAAACCAGCTAGCTTTAAAATTGTGTTGAATCACGTATTCGACGACACGAATGCAGAGGACGACGAATCCGAAGGACCTTCAAATGCAGAAGCAAAACCCGACGAGCCTTTATTTGAGATGCTAAAAGAAATGCGTCAGAAAGAGGCCAAGAAAATTGCGTTACCTCCGTTCGTCATCTTTCTTGAAAATTCGCTGCAAGACATGGCTACCCTATATCCTACCACTTTAGAAGAATTAGAAAGGTGCCAGGGAGTAAGTAAAGGGAAGGCGATTAAATATGGTAAACCATTTGTGCAACTAATTGAAAAGTATGTCACGGAAAACAATATTGAAAAACCCGACGACTTTGTTATGAAGTCGGTTGCCAATAAGTCGAACAATAAAATTTACATAATACAAAATGTAGATAAAAAAATACCATTAGAAACCATTGCGAAAAACAAGGACTTAAGGCTTGATAGTTTATTGGAAGAAATGGAAACTATTGCAGCAAGTGGCACCAAGTTGAATTTAGATTATGCAATAGACGAGTGGCTAGACGAATATGACCAAGCAGATATATTAGAATACTTTAAGAATTGCGAGACTTCTTCTTTGCAAATTGCGCAAGAGGAATTAAGCGAGAACGATTATACCTGGGAACAATTAAAAATTATGCGTATTAAATTTTTGAGTGTAGTTGGTAACTAGTCGGCAGCGCTTTTATTATTATTAAAATAAGCATGGACCCTAGACGCTGCATTTTTTCTGATACTTATATAGTAGAAATTATAATCGGCAACATGATAATTTTTCGTTTTAAATAAAAAGCTACCTAAAAACTGAGGCTTCTTTGTCCATAATATTCCCTCGTGATTTATTGCTCCGGCAACATGTTGAGTAACTTTATTGAATTTATATAATACAGCCCCATCGTTAGAAAATCTATCCATCGACTGTTTGCCAATATCCCATGAAACAGGATTGGTTACAATTGACTTAAAACTTTCTTTTTGTACAAACGGAGGCATGTAACCTTCTAAATAAGTTCTCCAAGCTAAAATACAACCAGTAGCTTCTGGCTGCGTACATGCTTTCAATTGTTTGTATGCTTCGGGGTTAATAGCCATTCCAACTACATAAGCAGCTACCAGTTTTTTAGAGAGTGGTTTTTCGTCAAAATATTCTTTAAGTAAGCGAATAGCATGCGTGCTTCCTTGGCTATGTGATGCAATAATTATGGGCCTTCCCTTATTTAAGTTTTTCAAGTAAAACTCAAAAGCATTTTTAATATCCAAATAAGCTAGTTCAAAGGCGGTAATTGCATTTACTGAATCAGCAGCCGTTATAGGATAATAGGCTTGAATATGCGCCTGACGATAACGAGGTGCATATATTTCCCCTACTTCATTAAACACACTTGCTTGATTTAGAATAGAAGAATAGTCGGTATAGATATTTGTCTTAGTGTCTTTTAAAGAAGCGTTCCATCCGTATGGTTTTGAACTGTCCAAATAGCTTGTTGGGTGCAAGAAGAAAACGTCTACCAATTGTGCAGGCTGGTAACTATTAATTAATGGTCTTGGAACACTGTCTGAAGGGTCATTCTTAGCTGGATGAGCTGCCCAATTGGATAAATTAGTATAATCGGGGACTTCGTCCATGGTCACTTTATTGTAAACGGGTGCGTACTTCGCATAATTATCTTGCCCACAGCTTGTTATAAAAAAAGCAAGGACAATAAAAAGGACAGGTCTCATAAGAATGAATTAATGATAGTGCTAAGTTATAATAATTCCCGGTACATTAAGAAAATTAACAAATTACAAACAGTAACTTTTAAAGTAAATAGGCTGCCATTTATAGTAGTAATATATTAGTTAACTTTGGACATAAAGTAGCTCGATAAAAATTCTTGTATTTGAAATTATTACGCCATATATCATTTTTAAAAGCAGTATTGCACCATAGCTTTACCGCCTTCGGAGGCCCGCAAGTACATACAAGTTTAATGCAACACCGTTTTGTTGAGCAAAGAAGGGACATCACAGACGAGGAATTATTAGAATATAATGCATTTTGTCAATTACTTCCAGGTGCTTCTTCTACACAGACAATTGTATTGGTGGCCTATAAAAGAGGAGGCGTATCCCTTGCCTTTATTACTTTGCTAGTTTGGATATTACCTGCAACCTGTTTCATGATGTCAGCTGCAATTGCCTATACACATTTCGACCTACATAAAGGGTTAAAAAGTTTGGCTTATTTGCAACCCATGGCTATTGGATTTATAG
>JBEDKT010000047.1:0-9740 GCA_041172025.1 Bacteroidota bacterium | reverse complement strand
AATTAAAGCGGTAAATAATGTTTTCATTTTCATCGTAAAATTAAGCTAGCGTAAATAATATTAAGGCTTAGGAGTTAATTTAAAATACCAAGCATTACCCGTTTCAGTTCCTTGTACTCTTAAGTACATAGCGGTAGCAGAAACAGACAATATTTCATATTCTTTTTGTGTAGCAGCAAAAGCAATAAAAGTACTACCACCTGCTAATAAAATACTTGTTTGTGTTGAATTAGCTGCAGCAATACCAGACGCTGCTGGGATGAATGAAAAATTACTAGTTGCACCAGCATAAGCATAACAACCTTCGTCACCTGAACCAGGGATACCAGGGATATTAGCATTAGCACCAGTTTTAGTAAATGCACCATCGGGTGTAGTTACCTCAATAGTGTAGTTATTACCGCTTTTTACAAACTTAAAGCCAGAAGTATAAAAACAAGGAGCAGCAGTTACTTTTTCGTTCACGTTAGCTGACCACCATTCTGGAACAATTGAACCAGAAAAAGGTCCAACACCCATGTGACCACCAACGCTTTTATCAACGATCCAAGTTTTAGAAGTACCACCAGTTAAATTAGTAACCAAAGCAGCATCTGGAGAGAAACTACTTTTAACAGTAACTTCTTTTGTAATAGTAGAAGCAGTACCGCCAAGGCCATAAGCCACAGCAGTTATACGGTAAGTGTTCACACCTAAAGTAGTATACTTTTTAGTAACTGTACCTGTTGGCAAGAATACTAAGTCAAGTGAATTGGCAGCATCGTAGTCAATTTTATATGACAATGCGTTGTCGGCAGTAACAGTAAAAGTTACATTACCCGAACCGTCGCCATTAGGGTTAGCAGTATTAGCACCTTCTAGTGTTGCAGTAACTACAAGGTTTGATGGTGCTTTTAAGTCGCCCATTGTGTAGTCTTTTTGTTGACATGCACTTAGTACAAGTACAGCAGCAAAAAAGCCTAAAAATGATTTTGAAATATTTTTCATTATTATAATATTAATTAGTTAGTGTAAAATTATCTAGATAAATAATGCTACCAGCGCCATCCGTTCCGTCGTTAAAACGTAAAACAAGTTGCGTAAATTTAGCAGTAGCAGGAATTGCACTAATACCGCTAAAGTCGAATACTAATTGTTCCCAAGCGCCAGAAGTAGTAACAGGTACTTTTAAAACAGCCACACCATTACCAGGTGTACCGCCAACAGCCCATTCTAATTCAACATTTACTTTTGCACCAATTAAAGCAGCATCAGGATTGTACACTAAAACTTTAATTACCTTACCAGCAGCAAAGTCGATATTCGTATTTAAAGGACTATAAGTACCGCTCCAGCTTTCATAACCTCTTGTTAATTTACCCACTTTAGCACTTGTATTTAAACCAGTAGCGTCAGGGTTAGCAACAGTAGCAAAAGCTTGACCGCCACCAAATGTTCCAAAGAAGTAGTTAACAAATTCTTGTTCAAAAGTAATAGGTAAACCAAAAGCATCGGTTACTTTAGTAACTGTAATTTTTTCAGTTTTTGCAGCACCACCGCTTAAAGCAACTACTTTAATACTGTAGTTACCCGAAGTAGCGTAAGTGTGTGCTAATTCAGCACCCGCTGCCAAAGGCGTTCCCACTTCACCAACAGCATCACCAAAATACACTAAGTAAGAAGCAGCATACAAAGCAGTTGCTGAAACTTTTACATCATGTAAACTTTGGTTAATTGAAACTGCTAAGGTTTCAGGAGCGCGGTAAGTTACTACTAAAGGGTAAGCCGTTGTAGTTACTTTACCAGCAATGTCGGTAGCTAAAACTGAAACCGTGTAATTGCCTTCAGGGTAAACATGAGAAGTTACGTTACCTGGAGCAAATGTAGCCGAAGCTGCACTGCCAGTACCGTGACCAAAGTTAACTGTGTAAGAAGCAACACCTTCGCCTGTTGGAGCAATTTTCACCACACCAGAATTGTCGGTGCTAATAGTGAAAACCTTAGCAAGGTTTGCCGATTGAACAGTGTTCAGAAAAGACAAATCACTGTCAATTCCGTCTTGCTTAGTACATCCTGTTACAAGTACAAACAGGAATGCAATACTGTATAAAAATTTTATTTTATTCATGATTTAGTTTTTATTATTTATAGTTCGGATTTTGAACCAACATAGTTCCTTGTAATTCAGAAAAAGGAATAGGGAAAATTTCATCTGTACCAGTTGTAAAACCTCTTCCAGCTAATACAGTTGCAGCATCACCCCATCTTACTAAATCAAAAAAGCGATGTCCTTCACCAGCAAGTTCTAACCTTCTTTCTGCTTTAATAGCAGCTAAAGAAACAGGTACTGAACTTAAACCAGCTCTTGTTCTAACAGCGTCTAACAAAGCTTGTGCTCTTGTTCCAGTACCGCCTAAAGCTTCCGCTTCTAATAAATAAGTATCCGCTAAACGAATCACATAAGAATCTTGTTTGAAATTTAATTCTTGCGTACCAGTACCAGTTCTGATATCTGCGTTTCTTGGTAAGAATTTATTTAAGAAATAACCGGTGTTTTGGTAACCAGCAATATAAGTTGCTTTACCAGCAGCTTCTAAAGCTTTTAAGTCAAAAATAGTTGCTTCAAAACGTGGATCATTTTTCATCACATCATAAAAATCTTGTGTGAAAACGTTAAAGCTCCAACCAGAAGGTAAACCAGGTGCACCAGTAAGTGCGGTGTAATTTCTTGGTCCTACCATAACGTTAACGGTATTACCCTCGTCACGGCCACTTCCCCACCAGCCCCAATCAGAATTACCAATACTGCTATGGGTAACTTCAAGGATTGATTCAGTGTTGAATTTATTATTCACTACCCAAAGGTCGCTGAAGCTAGAAAGTAATTTGTATCCTAAGCTACTAGTAGTTCCAGGAGTACCGTTTACTTCAGCTAATTGTGCTGCAGCTAAACTTGCTTTGTTATTGTATAAATATACTTTACCTAAAATTGCTTTAGCAGCACCTTTAGTTAAACGACCACCGTCTGTAGCTACTGCCACTGAAGTAGGTAAAACAGCAATTGCTTCTGTTAAATCTTTTTCAATTTGTGCATATACAGAATCTTTAGTTGTTTGTTTAACTTGGTACATATTAGTAGCAGTTAATGGTGCTAATAATAATGGGATGTTTTTGAAAATTCTAACTAAGTTAAAATAATAGATAGCTCTTAATGCTTTTGTTTCTGCAGCATATCTTGCTTTTAAAGTTTCGTCCATTTTAGTAGTAGGTAATTTAGAAAGCAATGTGTTTGCTCTAAAAATTCCTTGGTAATGGTCGCCCCAAAAACTACTAGGCACATTTAGTGAAGTAAGTGAGTGGGTAGAAAAAGCTTGAATACCAGCACCGTCAGTTGAACCACCACCACCAGCGAACTGGTCATCAGAACCAGCGTTCATCATAGTGATCATGTTCTCAAAACCGCCAGAATTTTTACGAAGTGCATCATAAGTTGCAACTAATGCGCTGAAAGCTTGTGACTGGTCAGCGTAATAGTTTTCGGTAAGGAATTCTCCTTTAGGCGAAACATCCACAAATTCTTTTTTGCAAGCTCCCAATGAAATAATCATTGTCAATGCAATAAGGATTTTATTAATTTGTATTTTTTTCATTTGTTTAAATTTTTGTAAGTGATTACGCGTATTTTAATCAGTGTTTATTTTTATTAATTAAAAGTTCACTTGAACACCTAAAATGAATGATTTAGCTTGAGGATAAATTCCTTTATCAATACCAAATACTCCACCACCAATTTCAGGATCGTAGCCAGTATATTTAGTTAAGGTTAATAAGTTTTCAGCTGTTGCATAAACGCGAAGCTTAGAACAGTTAATTTTTCTTAACAAGTTGCTAGGTAAAGTATAGCCTAATTGAACTATTTTAAGACGAACGTAATCACCTTTTTCTAAATAGAAATCAGACATGTTACCAAAGTTACCGTTATCATCCTTGCTAGTTAAACGTGGGTAAGTGTTTGAAGTACCTTCACCAGTCCAACGGCTTAAAGCAATAGTTTGGTAGTTAGAAGTTGGGATATCTAAACGGCGAATACCTTGGAATATTTTATTTCCAGCAGCACCTTGTGCAAAAACCATTACATCAAAACCTTTGTAGTCAAGGTTAACGGTTAAACCAAAAGTGTATTTTGGTAAGCTATTACCTAAGAAAGTTTTATCAGTTTCTGTAATAGTACCGTCACCATTAACGTCCGTCCAACGGAAATCACCAGGACGAGCGCTAGGTTGAATTAAAGTACCAGCAGCATTTTTATAAGCATTTACTTCAGCAATATTTTGGAAAATACCTGCTGTTTGGTAACCATAGAAAGAATTGTAAGATTGACCCACTTGAGTTCTTGTTACAGGACCCATTGATTGGAAACCAGCGTCACCGTTAATAAATTTAGCGTCAGTAGAAACGAAAGTTACTTCGTTCTTTAAGTAAGCAACGTTACCATTAACTGATAAGTTAACTTCGCCAATTTTTTTACGGTAGCCTAATTCAATTTCCAAACCTTGGTTTTCCATATCAGCAACGTTAGAAACTGGAGCACTTGTAACACCCACATAACCAGGAATAGCAATAGGACGTAAAATTCCAGAAGTTGCTTTTTTGTATACTTCCATTGTTAAAGTGAAGTCGTTAAAAATACGCGCATCAAAACCTAAATTGGTTTGAGTTGTTTCTTCCCAACGTAAATTTGGATTATCCAAAGTAGTTGGTGCATAACCAGTAGTAATAGCTTCAGCATTACCCAAAGTATAGTTCAAACCACCAGCAACAGTTGAAAGGTAACCGAAATCGCGAATCGCGTCATTACCAACCACACCGTAACCAGCACGTACTTTAAGTGAGTTAACAATATCATTTCCTTTCCAGAAATTTTCTTTGTTCACAACCCAACCTAAAGAGAATGAAGGGAACACACCAAATTTGTTATTCAAACCAAAACGAGAACTACCATCACGACGGTAAATACCGGTGAATAAATATTTCTCTTGGAAGTTATAGTTCACACGACCAAATAAAGAACTTAATTTATGATTTGTAAAATCGTAAGAACTAGAAGCACGATTAGCTTGAGAAATGTCGAAGTTAAAACTTGCGTCCTTGTAACTATTAATAGGCAAGCCTAATAATGTAACACCAGAACCACCACCGTTATTATCAACATAAGCACCTTGACCTAATAAAACTGAGAAGTTATGATCCTTAATTACTTTACTATAAGTAATTGTGTTTTCAAAATTATAGTTTAAAGTAGTGTTGTTGCTTTTGCCATAACTATTCTTTAATAAAGAATTGGTTGCACTTAAGTAAAATACTGGAGTGAAACCTTGGCCACCCCAATAAGCTAACTTACCACCAATGCTAGAACGAATTTTAATATCCTTGTTCACTGCAATTTCTAAAAATGCATTACCAATGATATCATCTGACCAGCTGTACTGACCTAAACGTGTTTTAATATAAGCTAAAGGGTTAGTCATTTCTTGACCAACATAACTTGAAATACCATAAGGGTTACCAGCAGCGTCACGCAATACAGGGTTAGAATTGTAAGGCGCGCCAGCAGCTAAAACAGGATCAGTTACTACTACTGGAGTAATAGGATCAAGGTTAATAGCAGAACTTAAAGGACCACCAAATTCACTGTTTGTATTACCAATACCAGTTGATTTTTGGTGTGTATAGCCTAATGTTTGACCAAAAGTGAAGGTCTTAGAAATTTTATGCGTAGAATTTAAACGAAAGTTTTGTTTAGCATAGTTCGAAATTTCACTAGCTACAATACCTTGTTGGTCTTGAGCACCAAAAGAAAGGTAGAAAGTACTTTTGTCTGAACCACCGCTTAAGCTAACTTCATGAGAATAACGGTTCGCGCTATTGTTGAAAATTTGCTTCTGCCAGTCGGTACCAGTACCATATGAACCTAAGTTCGGGAAAAGTACATTGCCACCACCAGCAACAGAACGTTCGTTTGATAAAGCAGCATATTGCGTAGCGTTTAACACTTTAAGCATTTTCTCAGGGGCAGAAACACCAAAAAAGCCGTTATAGCTTACGTTTAATTGACCAGCTTTACCTTTTTTAGTAGTAACTAATATAACACCCGGTGCAGCACGTGTACCATAAATAGCAGCCGAAGTTGCATCCTTTAGTACTTCCATTGACTCAATGTCGGATTGGTTAAGGTAACCAATTGCACCACCGTCTACTACAACACCGTCCACAACCCATAAAGGATTATTACCGCCACCAAAAGTGGTTACACCACGAATTAAGATAGAAGAAGGGGTACCTGGTTGGCCTGAATTAGCCGCAATAGTCACACCCGAAACACGACCTTGTAAGGCTTGTTCAACACGGTTGTTAGGTACTTTATCAAGGTCCTTTGCGCTAACCCTTGAAATTGAACCAGTTACGACACTTTTCTTTTGTGTACCGTAACCTACGTTCACTACTACTTCGTCTAAAGTAGCATTGTTAAATTCCATTTCTATTGAAACCGGGTTGCTATTATTAACTGTGTATTCCACAGTGTTCATGCCAACATAAGTTACAACAATTACACTCCCTTTAGCAGGGACATTAATAGTAAAAGAACCGTCTGCAGTAGATTTAGTTTTTGTGGAACTACCTTTAACTGAAACAGTTGCGTCGCTAAGTGCTGCGCCAGTTGCTTTGTCTTTTACTTTACCAGAGACAGACAATGCCTGACCCATGGCTTGGTTAAAGATGCTACATACTAGAAGTATAGCACTAAGTACAAAAAGTTTTGGATTCATAAACAATCGTTATTTAGTTTAGAAAAAATTATGCATAAAGTTGAGAAGTTCATTCCATATTACCTTAATGTTAACTACATCATTACTACATCAAAAATGTTAAATAGCATAAAATAGGCTTAAATACCTACATCATTACTACATCAATTATATTTCATACATTTATTTACCGAAAACGATTGCGATGATGAAAAAGTTAATAATATGCTTTTTATTGCCCCTAAGTGGGCTTGCTCAAAACACCATTGGACTGCCTGATATTATAAATTATTCTAAGGTAGACTATAAAGCAGGGCTCCAAAACTGGGATTTTAAGCAGGATAATAATGGCATTATATATGTAGCCAACAACGAAGGCTTGTTAAGTTACGACGGTACTTATTGGAAATTGTACCCCCTTCCTAATAAAACCATAGTAAGGTCGGTTGAAATTGGAGCCGACAATAAAATATATGTAGGTGGGCAGGATGAATTTGGCTACTTCGCACCCGCCAAAAATGGGCAATTACAATACCATAGCCTAATTACTAGTTTACCCGATAGCGAAAGGGATTTTGCCGACGTTTGGGATATAGCCTACTACAAAAACGAGGTATTTTTCAGGACATCAAGGCGCATATTTAGGTTAACAAGCAAAAGAATAAGCATAGCCCATGCCCCATCGGGATGGAGTTATGTAGGAGAATGCAAGGGTAAATTGTATGCCCATGATATAAAAACAGGCTTAATGGCCTTTGAAAATGAACAATGGAAGGCCTTGCCAAGTGGTAATTTAACCAATGTGGAAGTAACCGCTATCCTACCCATTAAGGATGCCATTATTATAACCACCCTAAAAAACGGGGTATATAATTATAGTAATACCGGCACCACCAAAATAGTGACCCCGGCAACAATTGCAATAGAAAAAGATAGGATATACACGGCCACCGCTATTAATAATGAATGGATAGGCCTAGGCACTACCAACGCAGGCGTACACATCATAGACGAAAAAGGAGGCTTAATACAAATGTTATCCAAGCCCGAGGGCCTACAGAACTATAATATACTTTCAATATTTTCCGACAACCAAAGCAATTTGTGGCTAGGATTGAATAATGGTATTGACTGTGTTGGCTTTAATAAAGCCATAAAGCATGTTAACCCAAATTACCAGGACGCTTCGGTATATGCCACTATCATATATAAGGACAACTTATACGTAGGCACTTCCAGTGGTTTGTTTAGTGCACCATTAAATGGGGCAAGTGATTTAAGTTTTAACCGAGGCAATTTTACCGCCATTAAAAATAGCGCAGGGCAAGTATGGGGTTTAGCGAACATAAATGAGAAATTATTATTAGCGCATCACGAGGGCGCATTTCAAATACAGCAAAACGAAGCCAAATTAATTTCTAGTAAAACAGGGTTCTGGAATTTTCAAACTGTTTCGGCAAGTGGCACCGAAAGTAAAATAGTAGCAGGCAATTATACAGGGCTATTATATTTAAACGACAACGGAAATAATATTGGTACCACAAATGCTGTAAAAAACTTTACACAGTCGTCGCGTTTTGTGGCCGTTGACGAGGAAACACATATATGGGTGTCGCATCCCTTTCACGGGTTGTACCGCGTTCAAAAAGATACGGCAAGCAAAGTGGCTCCAAAATTATATGCCGACAAAAACGGATTGCCTTCTAGTTTAAACAACCATGTTTATAAAATAAAAAACGAAACAGTAGTTGCCACTGAAAAAGGTGTTTATAAATATAATTCCCAAACCGACAAGTTCGAGCCCTACGGTTTTTATCAAAATTTATTAGGACAACAAAGTTTACGCTATTTAAAAGAAGACCAAGAAGGCAATATATGGTTCATACATGAAAAGCAGTTAGGTGTGGTAGACATGAGTAACAAAACGCCTAAAATAATATATATCCCCGAATTAAATAATAAACTGCTAAGTGGTTTTGAATTAGTGTATCCCGTAAATGAAACCAATGTATTTATTGGGGGAGAAAGCGGCTTGTTTAATTTAAACTACGCGAAGTATAAAAAAAATAATTACAATTTACAAGTACGTATAAGGGAAGTGCGCGTTGTAGGAAAAGGGGACAGTTTATTGTATGGAGGTTATTTTGGAAATGTAAATGAAAACCAAGTACAGCAAAAAGGACAAGCACCAAGTATAGGAGGGCAATGGGATGCGATACATTTTGAATATTCCACGGCCTTGTTTGGCTTACAAAATAATTTGGAATACAGTTATAGGTTAAAGGGGCTGGACGAAAACTGGTCTAAGTGGAATAGTAAAACCGAAAAGGAATATACTAACCTACCAGCAGGCAGTTACACATTTGAAATAAAAGTACGCAATAATTTAGGGGAAGAATCGGAGGTGGACTATTACCATTTTTCGGTGCTCCCTGCATGGTACATTTCAAAGTGGGCCTATATTGGTTACTTGCTAATTATATGTTTACTAGTGTTGCTGTTAATTAGGTGGCAGAAGAAAAAGTTTATCGTGCAGCAAGAAAAACACGAGGAGGAACAAAAGGATTTAAACTATTTAAAGCAATTAGAAATAGATAAAGCAAAAAACAAAGTCACTGAAATAAAGAACGAAAAGTTACAGTTAGAAATAGACAATAAAAATACCGAACTATTAAACTTTACAATGCACTTGGTGCAAAAGGGGGAACTGTTGTCCGATTTAAAAACGCATATGTCAAAAATGACCAAGGTGTTAGAAAATTCATCGGGCTTGGACGAATTAAAAAAAATGATTAAGGTAATAAACGACGCCGACAAGATGGACAAGGACTGGGAGAATTTTATTTACCATTTCGACAAAGCACATAATTCATTCACTATAAACTTAAAACAAAAGTATCCAAAGTTAACAGCGAACGAATTAAAGCTATGTACATTTTTACGCCTGAATTTATC
>JBEDKT010000046.1:0-5323 GCA_041172025.1 Bacteroidota bacterium | reverse complement strand
ATGTTAAACATCACCATTATTAACGGACCTAATTTAAACCTTCTTGGTAAGAGAGAGCCAGCAGTATATGGTAGTGATACATTTGACGACTTTTTAACGCAATTGAAAAAGGATTTCCCTCAAATTAATTTTACTTACGTTCAAAGTAATGTGGAAGGCGAGTTGGTAGATGCTATCCAACAATATGGATTTAATCAAGACGGTATTATTTTAAATCCTGCAGCTTACACACATACTTCGATAGCCATTGGGGATGCAATTGCAGCAATCAAAACACCTGTAATTGAAGTGCATATAAGTAATGTGCACGCGCGCGAGGATTTTAGAAAAATCTCCCATGTGTCGGCAAAGGCTGTTGGATCAATTGTAGGTTTAGGATTAAAAGGATATGCATTGGCTGCTGAATGGTTTGTGAATAACGCTAAATAATTCTTTATTTAAAAGAATTGAAATAGTTTTCTATTTTAAATCCCAAGAAAGTTATGTCAACCCTTACTTCGACTTATCAAAAAAAACTTTTTTGGCTAGTTGGCATCACGGTGCTAATTAAAATTATTCTTTCCTATTTTTTAGAACTAGGTAATGACGAAGTATATTATTATACCTATGCATTACAACCCGATTGGAACCATTTTGACCATCCACCAATGGTAGGCTGGATGATAAAGCTTACTTCCCTAAACTTACATTGGGTATCGGATTTGTCAATGCGGCTTGGTGCAATTATTTGTGCCGCTTTTTCTACAATCATTATTTTTGAAACAGGCAGCATTTTAAAAAATGAAAGGGCAGGCTTCATAGCTGCATTATTATATTCGCTTTCTATTTATACGACCATTATTGCGGGTTTATTTGTACTGCCAGACAGTCCGCAGTTATTATTTTTTACATTGAGTATTTATTGCATGGTAAAGTGGGTGTCAAAACCAACTATATTTAAGTTAGGGGATTGGCTCTTGTTAGGTTTGTATATTGGACTTGCTACCTTAAGTAAAGTGCATGGCTTATATTTATGGTTAGGCTTTGGGGCATTTATTTTGTTTCATCAAACAAAAATGTTAAAGGAACGAAATATATACTTTGCAATATTGGTAACCCTAATTTGTCTAATCCCCATTGTATATTGGAATATCGAAAACGATTTTATTACCTATAAATTCCATTCAAAGCGCGTAACACATACAGGCATTTCCTTGGATAGTTTTTTACAACAAATACTTGGGGAATTTATTTATCAGAATCCTTTGGTATATGTAGCTTGTTTAATTGCCGTAATAAATAGTCGAAAAGTAAAATTAATTGCAAATAACAAAGCGGCTATTAATTTGCTACTATGGTTAAGCTTACCACTCATTTTCACCTTTTGGTTACTTTCCCTTTTCAACCCAACTTTACCCCATTGGACAGGCCCAGGTTTTATTGCATTATTTTTAATTGCGGGGGTATATTGGGGTAGCTATACTAGCAAGGGTATTCCAAACCTTTTAAAATGGGCGGCAGGGCTATTAGGAGGCTTGATAATCGCTTTTTTATTACTTGTCTATACTTTCCCAAGACAATTAGGATCTGCCAAAATTGAGAACCTAGGCGAATATAATCCCATTAATGACGTAACAGGGTGGCACCATTTTAGTAAGGAATTCGAAAAGTTGGTTACACAGGACAGGAAGCTAAATACAATGACTTTAAATGCACCCATTGTAATAAACAAATGGTTCCCTGCCGGTCATATCCTTTTTTATACGGCTACTCCTATGCAATTAAAAGTAATTGCCATTGGGAATATTGAAGATGTACACAAATTTGCTTGGTTAAATCAGGATCAGGAAGGATTAAAAATAGGAGAGGATGCTTATTGTATAGTGCCTTCCAATTTACCTTCAAACCCTCAACAATTGTATGGTCCTTATTTTGAAAAAATCCTTGCTCCTGATACTATTCCAATAAAAGTTAAAGGTGTATTGCTTCGAAATTTTTATGTGTATCGACTAAAGCATTGTAAGCAATTGCCTCCTTCTATTTTAGGGGCTAAAAAATAGTTGCAGGTATATTAGTCAAAATCTTGACGATAGGAAATACTTACCCCTTGTCGGTTCCTTCTTCCAAGGGTACTTCCATTAATATCAAGGCTATTTCTATTAAAGACAATAGCACGTAGCTTTCTATTTTTTGTTAATATAAATTCAACGTTCAAATCAGGTAGCCATTGGAAGTTCCCATTTTGAATACTACTAGTATTACGCACATTAAAATCTAAATCGCCACCCACATTCAAAATTATTTTTTCATTTAAAAAGCTTCTGCCTAATTTAAGGTTTACCCTTTGCCTGTCAATTTTGTTTGCATTAATGGCAATGCCGGTTCCTGTTGGATCCAATAAATTACCACTATTGTAAACCGAAGATCCTACATCAAATCTTAAACTATTATCACCGGTAACTTTACTTAATAGGCTAGTAATTGATTTATTAATTTCTTTCGTTAATAATTGCGATATAGTGTTAATGCCCAAGGAAGTTACATTGTATGCATTATTGGTATTTGCATTCGTAAAGCCAACGGGGGCAAAAGAATTAAATACAATTAAGAAGGATACTTGTTTTAAAATTTCATTATCGTCCCTTTCTAATCTTGAAATAAATTGTGAAAATTCATTGTCAGCACTCATCGGATTTCCTTGAGGGAATGCAAGGCTAAACTTAATGGAAGGCTGTGATAGTTTGTCGCGCAAAGCGGCATTCACATAAACGCTACCTCTGTAGGTTCTTACAGCATTACTAAAATTACCTGAGCCAGCCAATTCAGTTAAGCTTACACGTTCTGCGGTATAACGCGCATCAATATGTATATCGGCTTCCATTGGGTCACCGGTCCATTCGATGAAATTACCTGCTTCAGGAATTAACTCGAATGGTTTTTTAATAAAGGACTGAAAATTAAAGTCGTATTTACCTCTTTCGATATTATACTTCCCTCTGATGGTTAATGGTTCAATATTGCCTGCTCTAATTTTAATTCTTCCATTACCCACACCTTTAATTACATCCCCTGTGAGTTCATCTAAAATAACATCAATCTGAGTTTTGTTATTTGCAGTGACTTCTAAGTCAACTACTAAATTATAAGCGGGGATGTCGGCACTTTTAATAGCTGATTTTCCGTATTTCTTAAATACAATAAAATCGGATGTGCCGCTTTCTTTGCTCGTTGTATTGGGCAGGTAAATATGGGAACTATCATTTACATCAGCGATAATAGACATTTTAATATTCTCTTCGGGCCCTTTAATGGTTAAGCCTGCTTTTCCTACAGCATGTCCATAAAAGTTACTATTGTCCAAAATATCGGTGTTGAGCAATTCTATTTTAGGACTACTCATTTCCATGTCATAGAAAAGGTGTTTAAAACCTTGGTTCAAAATTTTACCTTTAAAAATGGCCTTGCGTTTTAATTCATCATTTACCACAATGCTTCCAAAGTCGATTCCTTCGTTCGTAAATTGTATTAAAGCGCTATCAATTGCATAGTTAACTTTTGTATAATCAACTTTAAAGGAGGCATTATTTACTTTGGCGAAACCCAATAGGTAAGGGCTTTCAATTCTACCTCCAAAATGTAATTGACCGCTAGCTTTCCCTTGTAGGTTGGTTAATACACCCCCAATAAATTGTTGTGCTATTCCAAAGGAAGAATTATTTAAGTATAAAGTAGCGTCTAATGGGTTAACGGTGTCCTTTAAATTATAGCTACCATCGGCTGATAAATTATATTGCTCGCCCTTACTACTAAATTTAAAAGGAATTATTCCTTTAGAACTGATATAGGAAGCATTTAAAAGCATTGTTCCCACAGAATCGTTATTAAATGCAAATTGGTCAATAATCAAATTGGAGTTAAACTCGAAGTCGGTGAATATATTTTTAAATAAAATTTTACCGTTTGTTAAACCTTCTAACCTAGGATAGGGGAAAAATAGGTTGGTGATATCGCCTACAATTACCTGCTTCAGTGTTAGTTCTAATGCATCTTTATTAGCTTTTGACGAAGAGAATACAAATTCCTGTAGCCCTTGTGTAAATGTGAAGTTTGCAGCGGAAATATTGCTTTTTCTTAAAGTAAGTACGCCGTTATTATTAATATCCCACTTCTTTTGGTTTAGGATAAAATAGGAAGGGAGCCATTTAATAGCCACGCCGTCCTCGTAAGTATTAAGGACTCCATTAAACGAAATTTGTTCTAAGGCTGATTTACTAACAGCATTAATATCAATTTTAGAAACGTCATTACTTGAATTCACATTAATAACTGGTTGCAGAAAGCTGATGCTATCAGTAATATTAATAGAATTGCTTGTTACTTTTAAGTGTAACGAATCATTGGTTCCCTTACCCTGGAAATTACCACCTCGGATTGCATAACTGTCCCAACTTGCAAATGGAACAATTCCATTTAAAGTGAAGTTTTGATTATTTGTATTTAAGGTGCCTGTAATGGCGATATTGTTAAATCCCGAAAAATTAGTATAAAATAACCTTATATAGGGCTCAAAATAGTTTGTCTTAATGGATACATTAAACAGTTGGTTAGCAGGCTTGCTTTTTGTTGCAGGTATATAAGTAGGGAAGTAGCGCTGCATAAAATATTGCACACTAGCGGGTAAACTTAGGATATTAAATTTACCATCAATGGAAGCCTGCAAGTCATCGCTAGCAATGCTTATTTTTTTGGTACCTTTTTCAATACTAGAGGTAATTGTTAAAGAATCAAAATTAACTGTAGCTGCGTTTCCCTTTAGTTTGCCATTAAAAAACTTTCCAAATCCAATAAAGTTATCAATGCTATCCCCTTCAAAGTTCACGTCCAACAAGCCCGTCAATTGAATTGGATTTTTAGAAATATTAAGTTGTTTAAGGTTTGCATTAATAAGGTCACCAACCGCATTAAAGCTTGGTTTGGCTTTATTAAAATTCAATTCAATATTACTAATGAAATTAATATTCGGGTCTTTAATACGTAGGGCTCCATTAAAAGCACCTTTTTGTAAAATTCCGTCTGTTTGAATATTTGTATAAGTATAGTTATTAAATTCAATTGAATCTAAACTTCCTTCAATATTTGTTTTAACCTTGTCTAGCGTAAACGAGGAGCCTGCAATTTTACCCTTAAAATTTAGTAAGCCTAATGTTTTAATATTGAATAATTTACCTGCATCAAAATGGTAAGCATCTAGCAATCCTTCATAAGTGGGTTCGGCGCCTTGTGGAAGCGTTAACCTTATTTCTGTAGTAGCCATCCCCATTTTTGTACCAATAACACCCTTTGT
>JBEDKT010000045.1:0-4582 GCA_041172025.1 Bacteroidota bacterium | reverse complement strand
TACCGCCAAGGGGTATCAGATGAATAGATTATTACAAGGAGATGTGGGAAGTGGGAAAACAATGATCGCATTATTGGCAATGTTAATTGCAGCGGATAATGGTTTTCAAAGTTGTTTAATGGCACCAACTGAAATCCTTGCACAGCAACACTATGCGAGCTTAACAGAATTATTAAAAGACATGCCTGTTGAAGTGGCGTTATTAACGGGAAGTACAAAAATTGCAGAACGAAGGCGCGTGTTAAAAGGGTTAATGGACGACACTATTCATTTTGTAGTAGGCACCCACGCAATTATTGAAGACGTAGTACAATTTAAAAATTTAGGACTTGCAGTTATTGATGAGCAACACCGTTTTGGGGTAGCACAACGTGCAAGGCTTTGGAAAAAAAATACTATTCCGCCACACGTTTTAGTAATGACAGCAACACCTATTCCAAGGACGCTAGCGATGACAGCATTTGGTGATTTGGATTACAGTGTCATGGATGAATTGCCGCCGGGAAGACAGCCAATAAAAACGGTACACCGTTATGAAACCACAAGAGGTACTGTAATGGAATTTGTAAAAACAGAAATTACAAAAGGGCGCCAAGCTTATTATGTATATCCCTTAATTGAAGAAAGTGAAAAAATGAGTTTCGAGGATTTAATGCAGGGCTATGAACAAGTAAAAAGCTATTTCCCCGAGCCCAAGTATAAAATAAGTATGGTGCATGGGAGGCAAAAGAATATTGAGAAGGAGACTAACATGCAAAGGTTTGTTACAGGGGATACGCAAATATTATTAGGAACAACGGTTATTGAAGTGGGGGTGAATGTGCCCAATGCGAGTGTAATGGTCATAGAAAGTGCTGAGAAATTTGGATTGTCACAATTGCACCAATTAAGAGGCCGTGTGGGTAGAGGCTCGGAGCAGAGCTATTGTATTTTACTAAGTAGCGTGAAAGCAAGCAGAGAAGCAAAAGAGCGCTTAAAAATAATGTGTAATACCAACGACGGCTTTGTGATTGCCGAAAAGGATTTAGAAATAAGAGGCCCGGGGGATATAGACGGCACAAGGCAAAGCGGTGCATTGAACTTTAAATTAGCGAATATCATAAACGACAGGGAAGCCTTATTATTAGCTAAAGAACAAGCTACCGAACTATGTGAAAAGGACCCAACCCTGTCCTTGCCCGAAAATGCACCTATTAGGGCTTATTTACAATCACAAAAAAGCAAAATAGGCTGGGGTAAAATTGCATAAAAGGGCTAAGTTTTTTAACTAACTTGCAGTACTTCTAAACACAATAAACCATGGGAAAGTATTTACCACTTGATGCGAAAATTTTTATACAAAACAGAAAGCGTTTTGTAGCGAAAATGCAAAAGAACAGCATTGCTATTTTTGTAGGGAATGACGAATTTCCATTAAATGGAGATGCATTATATGAGTACAAACAAAATAGCGATTTATATTGGTTGTCCGGTATAGAACAGGAAGGTTCGATGGTGGTATTATTTCCAGATAATCCGGATCCTAAATACCGTGAAGTATTAGTGCTAGTTAGGCCTCAGGAATTAAAAGAAATTTGGGACGGTAAAAGGTTAAGGGTAAACGAAGCAACCGCTATATCAGGAATGCCAACAATTGTGTGGGCTGATGTGTTGGACGGTATGCTACAACAATGGATACATTTAGCGGATGCAATTTATTTAGACACGAATGAAAATGACCGTAAAAATAATTTATTGCGTACGCATGAATACAGGTTCATTGACGAAACAAAAGCAAGATATCCTTTACACCAATATTTACGTGCTGCAAAAATTTTAAAGGAGTTAAGAGGTATTAAAACAAAGGAAGAAGTAGCAGTGATTCAAAAGGCAATTGACATTACCGAAGTTGCTTTCAGAAGATTATTGAAGTTTATTACACCAGGTATTTATGAGCATGAAATTGAAGCGGAAATTTATCATTCTTTTTTAAGCCAACGTGCAACAGGTGTTGCGTATCATAGCATTATTGCAAGCGGTGACAACGCAAGAACACTGCATTATATTAATAATAACAATGAATGCAAGGACGGGGAATTAATACTCATGGATTTTGGTGCGAGTTATGGTGGCTATAATGCCGATTTAACAAGGACTGTTCCTGTGAATGGTAAATTTACAAAGCGTCAAAAGGAAGTGTACAACGCATGTTTGCATTTACATGACTATGCTAAATCAATTTTAAAACCTGGAATTAGCGTTTTAAAATATACGGACAAAGTTGGGGAAGAAGCAACTAAACAATTCATTAAAATTGGATTAATAACAAAGGCAGATGTGAAAAATGAGGATGCTGAAAATAGGGCGTACAGAAAATATTTATACCATGGTATTTCCCATCATTTGGGTATAGATGTACACGACTTGGGTACAAGAACCGAGCCAGTGCAAGCAGGCATGGTATTTACCGTAGAGCCGGGTATTTATATCAAAGAAGAAAACATGGGAGTGCGTATTGAAAATAATATTTGGCTTACTAAAACAGGGCATATTGACTTAATGAAAACCATGCCAATTACTGTTGAAGAAATTGAATCACTAATGCGTCGACGCAAATAAATAAAGGCAAGTATGTTAAAAAAACAAATACCTAATTTCCTTACCTTACTCAATTTGTTTTTTGGGTGTTTGGCAATCATGTTTACATTCCAAGCGGGTGCCATGGCTTCATTTGACGCAGCAGGGGATATGATTGTTGAAATTCCAGTATCTATTTTTTATGCAAGTTTATTTATTGGGCTAGCGGCCATCATGGATTTTTTTGATGGCTTCGCGGCTAGGTGGTTAAAAGTTTCTTCTGAAATGGGTTTACAATTAGATTCCTTAGCGGATATAGTTAGTTTTGGTGTTGCCCCAGCTTGTATTGTTTTTCAGTTTCTAAAACTATCCTTGGCCAACGACATCAATGCATTGTCGCATAATTCTACCTTATTATTTGCTGCATTTATAATCCCAATGGCAGGCGCCTATAGGTTAGCGAGGTTTAATATTGATAAACAACAAACTACTTATTTTAAAGGCGTGCCCATACCTATGATAGGTATTTTAACAGCAGCTTTCCCACTAATTTATTGGCAACCACAAAGCATGTTGTTTTCAAAGTTGCTTATTAGCCCTTATTTCTGGTATGGTTATATCTTGTTAGTTTCTTATTTAATGGTAATGAAAGCTCCCATGTTGGCGCTGAAAAGCTTGAGTAACAAGAAAAAACTAATCCTTCCATTACTATTGGTCGTACTAGAAACCCTATTATCTGCAGTGTTTTTTAAGTGGTTAGCTATCCCATTTGCCTTTATTGGCTATTGCTTAGTATCTTTGTTATACAAGAAAACAATTACAAAATAAGAAACAAATCCTATGACATTTCAAGTACAAATAAAAGTAATGCCTCTTAAAGATTTATTGGACCCTCAAGGTAAAGCTGTTTTAGGCGGTTTACATAATTTAGGGATGACGGGAATACAAGATGTAAGAGTTGGTAAACACATTACTTTGCAAATTGAAGCAGCTGACGAAGCAGCAGCAAGAACTATTGCTGAAGAAGCTAGTAAAAAATTATTAGCGAACGCGGTAATGGAACAATTCGAAATTGAATTTATTCAAGCCTAGTTTCTTAGTATGTTATATTTAGTACCTACTCCTATTGGGAATTTAAAAGACATGACCTTTAGGGCCGTTGAGGTATTGCAGGAGGTGGACTTTATCTTATGTGAGGATACACGCACTTCTTCTAAATTATTACAGCATTATAATATTAAAAAGCCACTTACGCCTTATCATCAACATAACGAGCATAAGGTAGTGGAGCATTTAGTTGACCAATTAGCTGCAGGCAAAAACATTGCCTTAATAACCGATGCTGGAACACCCGGTATTTCCGATCCTGCTTTTTTATTAGTTCGAGCATGTAAAGCGGCTAATGTTGCAGTTACTAGTTTGCCAGGTGCAACGGCATTTGTGCCCGCATTGGTAAATAGTGGGTTGCCAAGTACTCGATTTACTTTTGAAGGGTTTATCCCCTTAAAAAAAGGGAAGAAAACGTTAATGGAATCCTTAGCAAATGAGGAACGTACCATGATCTTTTATGAAAGCCCAATGCGGTTGGTTAAAACACTTGAACTATTTAGTACTTATTTTGGTGCCAACCGTAAAGCAGCTGTCAGCAGAGAGCTTACAAAGATGTTTGAAGAAAACGTGACAGATACCCTCGAAAATTTAGTCACTTATTTTACTTCAAAGCAAGTAAAAGGGGAGATAGTGATTGTGGTGTCTGGAAAGGAGTAATTGATTTAAGTTAAAGTAACATTATTAGTTATGAATAAAAATTTTTAATTAAAATGTTTGATATTATATTTTTAGGCAGTATTTTTTTAGTGTTGGCTACTGTCTATTTATTGTTATTTACCGAAAATGCGTCCAAGTCTTATCCCGACTACATTTTGTCTGCTTTATTATTAATTCAATCATGGTCGGTATTGATTTATTTGCTAATGAGTTCAGGGTATATCCTTAGTTTCCCGCACTTATACAAAACAGCAGTGCC
>JBEDKT010000044.1:0-3133 GCA_041172025.1 Bacteroidota bacterium | reverse complement strand
GTATAATACTCACTGGTATCTATATGGTTGGCATGTTAATTCATTCAAATAAACAAATATTTAGAATGGGCATTGACTCATTCATTGTGTTAGTTGTTTATTTAATTGGTATTTGGGGACTTCTTGTTTTACTATAGTTTTATTAACTAACTAATACGTATACCGACATTGAATTAGTGAATGATCCCGTTAGATGAAACTAGCAACTGGTATTGTCTTGGGGTAATTTCTTCCATCTTCTTAAATAAGCGAATAAAATAATTTACATCGTTAAAGCCACAGTCAAACGAAACCGATTTGATCGCATTTTTAGGGTCGGCTAAAAGTATTTTTGCTCTTTTAATTTTTTCCGATAAAATATATTCAAGCGGACTAATACCAAATTCTCTTTTAAAAGACCTATAAAAAGTGGACTTACTCATACAAGCTTTTTCACTTAACACTTCTAATTTAATATCCTCTGTGATATGAGATTGAATAAACCCTGTGATATAAGAAAGTGGGTGACTGTTGGATGTTATCACCTGCTCGTTTTGTAATTCAGCTCTGTTTTGAAGCTGCACTATATTTACAATAAGTTCTTGTAAAGTTATATCGGCTAAAATATCTTTCAAAGGTAAATTACTAGCGCAAACCGATATAATTTTATTTAATAAAGAAGCTACTTCAAGGCTATTTTGGAAATGATAGTTGTTTTTATTAAAGCTCCAATAGTCGGCGCCCATTCGTGGATAACGTTCATTTAAAAAACCCAATGTTGTTTCAATTTTTTGATGGTCAATGGCAAGTGCAATACACTGCGTAGGATTTTCTCTACTAGCTTCTGGAAAATCTATATTCATGCTAACTCCCGCAGGTACTAAAACAGTTTCTCCGGGTAAATAGTCAAAGCCTGCAGCGTCATATAAATGCATAATTTTTTTTCCCCTTAGCATGCTTGTAACTACAAAATCATTAAAGGTTAAGGGAACAAGCGCCGATGCTTGGTGTGTCTCGAATACATTCAATTCGCATTTCTCTAATGTATAAGCAGTTCTATTCTCAACTAAAGTCTTTAATGACTTCTCATTTGAGAGTTTCACTGGCGAAAGTGTTCTTTGTTTAGGCATAAAAGCAATCGTTAACTTTTATTAAATGCGATTAGTGGACTTGGCAGCTAGTAAGTAGTTTGACAAATTTGTGCTACAAGCTGAACTAAATATACTATTAAACTTGAATAATTCAAAGTAGCATTACAGTCTAAACAAACGATTAGTTATGTCAACCATTGTAAACCGTCCTACTTTCAAAGCAAAGTATGACAACTTTATCGGAGGAAAATTTGTAGCTCCCCTTAAAGGAGAATACTTCGACAACGTATCACCTATCGACGGAAAAGTTTTTACGCAAGCAGCCCGTTCGTACAAAGAAGATGTCGAATTAGCTTTAGATGCAGCAGAAACTGCTTTTAAAACATGGAGTAAAACATCTCCCACCAACAGGAGTAACCTGCTGCTAAAAATTGCACAAGTAATAGAGGACAACCTTGAATACTTAGCAACAGTAGAAACTATAGATAACGGAAAAGCTATTAGAGAAACAAGAGCAGCCGACTTGCCACTATGTGTAGACCATTTTAGGTACTTCGCAGGCGTAATAAGAGGTGAGGAAGGTGCTATTTCAGAACATGATGAAACAACAGTCAGTATTGTGCTTCACGAGCCTATTGGCGTAGTTGGACAAATTATTCCATGGAACTTTCCATTATTGATGGCAACCTGGAAAATAGCACCTGCATTGGCAGCAGGCTGTACTGTAGTTGTAAAGCCAGCTGAACAAACGCCAACTTCTATTATGTGCTTAATGGAACTTATTGCGGATATTTTACCAGCAGGTGTACTAAATATAGTTACAGGGTTTGGAGTAGAAGCTGGAAAGCCATTGGCTTCCTCTCCCCGTATTTCAAAAGTTTCCTTTACCGGTGAAACTACAACTGGCAGGTTGATCATGCAATATGCATCTGAAAACTTAATACCAGTGACAATGGAATTAGGCGGAAAGTCGCCAAATATTTTCTTCCCATCGGTGGCCGACCATGATGATGCCTTTTTTGATAAAGCAATCGAAGGTGCTGTTATGTTTGCCTTAAACCAAGGGGAGGTTTGTACTTGTCCTTCTCGAATTTTAGTACACGAAAGTATTTATGAAAAATTCATGAAGCGTGTGGTAGAAAGAACAAAAGCAATTAAAGTAGGTCATCCTTTGGACGGAACCGTTATGATGGGTGCACAAGCTTCTAATGATCAATATGAAAAAATATTATCTTATTTAAAAATTGGAAAGGAAGAAGGTGCAGAAGTATTGTGTGGTGGTGAAGCGAATAAACTAGAAGGTGAATTAGGAACTGGTTATTATATTCAACCTACTATTTTTAAAGGGCATAATAAAATGAGAATTTTCCAAGAAGAAATTTTTGGACCAGTAGTAAGTGTTACTACTTTTAAAACAACCGAAGAAGCGTTAGCAATTGCAAATGATACTTTGTACGGCTTAGGTGCAGGTGTTTGGACAAGAGATGCACATGAGCTATATCAAGTACCAAGAGCTATTCAAGCGGGTCGTGTTTGGGTTAACTGCTATCATGCTTATCCTGCACATGCTCCATTTGGAGGTTATAAAAAATCAGGTTTTGGTAGAGAGAACCATAAAATGATGTTAAGTTATTATAGACAAACAAAAAACATGTTAGTGTCTTATGACAAAAACAAATTAGGTTTCTTTTAGTAGCTAATAAATCTTAAATTAACAATCACAAAGAACCTTCAAATTAAATTGAGGGTTCTTTGCTTATATTTAATAGTATGGTACAAATTAATTCAACCACTCCTCGGGTAATAGTAAGCCCAGCCGCCGAAAAAGTAATTGCACAATTAAAAGCAACTCATGGCGATTTAATGTTTCACCAAAGTGGTGGTTGTTGTGACGGCTCACAACCAATGTGTTTTGAGAAAGGAGAATTTAAGGTAGGAGGAAGTGATGTACAGATAGGAACAATAGCTGATTGTGCTTTTTATATGAGCAAGGACCAATTTGAATATTGGAAACACACACAATTACTAATTGATATCACGCCTGGAAGAGGATCAAGTTTTTC
>JBEDKT010000043.1:0-6087 GCA_041172025.1 Bacteroidota bacterium | reverse complement strand
GCATCAAAATCAAATCCCCCATTTTTTCTTGCACGTTCGGGAAGTGTAGGGTTTTTAACATTCTGACCTTGGTAGCCAGCCTTTATATTAATTTCACCAACCGGCTTAATATCTATTTTTAAATCCGAACCTGTTTTACCAAATAAACGGTCAAAATAACTGTCAAATACTTTTGATTTGGGACGACTAATTTTTCTATTCAATACCCCCAAGGAATTCGCGCGTTGCATGAAATAAGCTTGCTCGTCCTTTTTCGTTTTTAATTTCCAAAACTCATCAAAAGTTAATGTAGAAGGTATGCGTTGCAACTGTCCTCCCCTAAGCTCCTTAATAAAATAAGATTTAGTAGCAGGGTCGTACTGAACGCTACGCTTCATAATGCTAGTATCCCTTATATCAAAAGGGTTATTACTAGGTTGTGATAAAAAATCTCCTCTTCTATCCTTAATTGGAAACCTAAGCGAGTCAGCTCCAAGCCAAGGCTTAGTAGTATCTTTTAATTGCTTGGTTGTTGTATCCTTGAAAGGTATGGCCAATCCTTGCTTCACTTGTGCAATAGAATTGCTTGCTATGAGAACAAATAGTGAACAAAAAAAATATGGTTGGAATAATTTCAAGTAACTAAGAATTATAAAATTGAATTAGCAATTTTTTAATGCAGTTTTTATTAAAGCTTCAACAGTTAAATCAGCTCCACCTGATTGAATAGTTTTGTCTACCGCTTTTTCTGCAATTGATTTTTGAATACCTAAGGACATTAATGCTTGAATCGCATCTTGGTGAGGATTACTTTTGCTAGCTGCTGCAAAACCACCTAATGGATTATTATGTAGTGTAATTTTAGAAAGTTTATCTTTTAATTCCAATACTAACCTTTCAGCTGATTTTTTACCTATCCCTTTAATTTGTTCTAATTGCCTTGCATCACCTTGAACAATAGCCCGAATAATTTCTTCCGGCATCATTCCAGAAAGCATCATACGCGCCGTGCTTGCACCCACTCCAGAAACACTAATTAAATGAAGGAATAATTCCTTTTCCTGTAGTTCATGAAAACCAAAAAGTACTTGCGAATTTTCGGTAATATGCAAATAGGTATGTAACAACCCTTTCTCTTTTTTGGAGATAGCTTCGTAGGTATTAAGGCTAATATTAACCTCATACCCAACCCCTCCAACATCAATAATAAGTTTAGCAGGTGTGACCTGAACAAAATTTCCTTGTAAAAATGCGATCATATAGGCCCGAAATTACTGAATCAAGAACGAAAAATGGTGAATTGAGGCTATTCTTCGCGAAATTTTAAGATATATTTGTAGGCTAAAATTAAAAAAATCTATGTCGACCCCCTTGAGAGCCGCGATAACCGCTGTAGGCGGATATGTACCAGAAACCAAATTGACCAATTTTGACTTGGAAAAGATGGTAGATACTAACGATGAATGGATAAAAAGCCGGACTGGAATAGCAGAAAGGCGCATTTTAAAAGAACCAGGAAAGGCAAGCTCAGATATGGCAGTAAAAGCAATTGAGGAAATTCTACGCAAGAAGAACCTCGATCCCCTAGAAATTGATTGTATTATTTGTGCCACCGTAACACCCGATATGGTGTTCCCTGCCACAGCAAATATTATTGGAAATAAGATAGGCGCAAAAAATGCATTTGGATTTGATTTAGGTGCTGCTTGCAGTGGATTTTTATTTGCGTTAACTACCGGAAGTAATTTTATTGAAACAGGAAGGTATAAAAAAATAATTGTGGTAGGTGTGGACAAAATGAGTTCGATAATCGATTATACTGACCGTGCAACTTGTATCATTTTTGGCGACGGTGCTGGTGCTGTTTTATTAGAACCAACTACCGATGGTTTAGGGGTACAGGATTCAATTTTAAAAAGCGATGGAAGTGGATGTGATTACTTACATATAAAAGCAGGTGGAAGTTTAAAACCAGCAAGTATTGAAACAGTAATGGCAAAAGAACATTATGCATTTCAGGACGGACAACCCGTATTCAAATTTGCAGTAAAAGGCATGGCCGATGTAAGTGCTGAATTATTAGAAAAGCACAATTTAACTGGCGATGATATAGCATGGTTAGTGCCACACCAAGCTAATTTAAGAATTATTGATGCAACCGCAAATAGAATGGGCTTGCCCTTAGAAAAAGTAATGATTAATATTCAAAAATACGGAAACACAACAGCAGCAACTATTCCACTATGCTTATGGGAGTGGGAGACAAAACTAAACAAGGGTGATAATTTAGTACTTGCCGCGTTCGGAGGCGGATTTACTTGGGGTGCAACTTGGTTAAAGTGGGCATATTAATTGTATATTTAAGTATTAGCATAAATAATTAAAAGAATAGAACTATGAGTAAGAAAAAATTTAAAGGAATAAGCACAGTAACACTGCATACCGCCAATCACGAGAACGACAACTTTTCTCATACCACTCCTATTTATGCTACTTCAACCTTCACTTTCGATTCAACCGAAGAAGGAATGGAACGGTTTAAGGGAAGCGACAAGTCACGCATTTATACACGTTGGGGCAACCCAACTTTCACTGCTGCTGAAGAAACTATTGCAGCATTAGAGTCCCATAATTTAACAAATGAACAAGGGGAACCATTGGTATTAAAAGCCTTGTTACATGCAAGTGGTCAAGCTGCAATGACTACTTTATTTTTTAGTAATTTAAGTGCAGGTGACACCTTAATATCACATTATTCATTATACGGAGGTTCGCAAGAATTAATGCAAAAGGTATTAGTAGAAGCAGGCGTAAATATTGTTTTAATAGATGTACGCGATTTAAATTTATTAGAAACAACCATAAAAGCAAACCCGGCTACTAAACTAATACACCTTGAAACGCCTGCCAATCCTACCTTACAGTGTGTGGACATAGAAGCAATTTGTAAAATTGCAAAAGTACATGGCGTAAAAGTGTCGGTTGACAATACGGTTGCGACACCCTATTTACAACAACCATTTGCATTAGGTGCCGATTTTGTTTTCCATTCAGCTACTAAGTTTTTAAACGGACATGGTTCGGCACTACATGGTGTATTATTAGGAAAGGATATTGAATTAATGCATACCAAGGTTTGGAAATGGCATGCATTATTAGGAGGTAATAGTAACGCGTTTGATGCCTACTTATTAATTCAAGGAATGAAAACATTGGAAATAAGAATGGAAAGGCATTGTAGTAATGCAGCTAAAGTTGCTGCCTTTTTAGAAAGCCATGCCGCTGTTGAAAAAGTAAATTACACAGGCTTGGCTAGTCACCCCGACCATGCCATTGCAAGCAAACAAATGAAGCAACATGCCCCATTATTAAGTTTCGAATTAAAGGGTGGCATAGAAGCAGGAAAGAAGTTTATTGACGCGTTGGAAGTATGCACCCGTGCAGTTTCCTTAGGTACTGTGGACACTTTAGTATCTCACCCAGCAAGTATGACACATTATGGAATACCAAGGGAAGAAAGAATAAAATATGGTATTACCGATGGCTTAATAAGAATGAGTGTAGGTATTGAAAATTACGAGGACTTGGAAGCCGATTTAACACAAGCATTAGCTACAACTTAATATATGGAAATACTTATACGCCGCGCTAAAAAAACCGACTGTGCTCGCCTTTTAGAACTAATTCAAGAATTAGCGAATTACGAAAAAGCGCCTGACGAAGTAACGGTAACTTTATCCCATTTTGAAGAAAGCGGATTTGGTAAAAGCCCAGTGTGGTGGGCATTCGTAGCCGAAGTGCAAGGCGTGGTAGTAGGTATGGCTTTATATTATATTAGGTATTCAACTTGGAAAGGACAGCGTTTGTATTTGGAAGATATTTTGGTGACCGAAGAAATGCGCGGTAAAAAAATTGGCGGTTTATTATTTGACGCACTAATTGAAGAAGCTAAGGAAAAGAAGTATAACGGCATGAACTGGCAGGTACTAGACTGGAATGAACCAGCCATTAACTTTTATAAAAAATACAACGCCAACTTTGACCCAGAATGGGTGAATTGTTCCATTAATTTTTAATCGAAAATAGTTCTAAAGAATTCGTTTCTTTTTGTACCAAATGATTTAGACAAAGTTATTTCAATACTACTTTGTCTAATACTTGCAGAGGACAGTGTGTTGTTGTAAATATCATAACTAAAACCTAACCTGTAAGTATTCATTAGAAATGACATAGAAGGTATTATAGCATCCCCTCCTCTGTAAAAGCAGCCTAAATAAAGCCTTCTAATTTCATCCCATTGGTAAACAATAGGAATTCCAATAAATCCACCAGCATAAAATTGATTATTATTATTCCTATTACTAAAAGCGCCATGCAAAGCAATACTATAGGATTCCGAAATTGACTTTTCTATATTAATAAAAGAAGTTGCCCTAAGTCCCGATGTTTGATTAAATGAAAATTCGGTAAAATCAGGTTTGGAATAGTAAAAAGCATTTGCACCTACTTGAAAAAACATTTTTTCATTATGTGCAGAATATAAAACTCCGGCGTTAACCGAAAACTTGGAAGGGAATGGCTTTAACGACTCTAAAGTTGAATTACCCGTATACATTGCTGCATAGTCATACTGGTCACCAAACCTAAGCTTACTTTTATCAAGTGAAATTTGAGCAAAGGTTAGCCCCATACCAAGTGAGAAGTTTTTATTACTCAACTCGTCAATAAAAATATGATACGCAACGTTTGCAGAAATATAGTTTGTCTGCATAATACCGCCCATTACTTGATCAGAAATTATCTGCCCTCCAACTCCTAAGTAATTAATATTATCGGCGTATTCGTTTTGAAAACGCGTATCCCAACCAACAGCGATAGTCCTGTATAAACTATTACCGTCAATTAATTGAGACCTAAAATTACTTTGAACTCTACTTCCATATCCTCCAGCACCAACCGAAGCAGGGCTTAAAAATTGAGCTGCAGTATAGGGCTGAGAAAAGATAGGATCCTGCCCTCTTGCTGTAACGAAAGAAACAATTAAAACTAATGATATGATTATTCTAAGATTCAATATTTTTTTTATTTTAACAATAATACTTGTCCTGATTTCTTCACCGTTATTCCTCTCTTTGTTACATATTCAACAATCCAGAAATAAGAATCAGATTCTTGAACATAGCTGCCTACTTTACCATTCCAACCTTCAGCCAAGTTGGATGTTTGGAAAACTAAAATGCCATTACGATTATATATTTTAAAATAATTAAGGTTTAAAATACCTTGATTCTTTATTACAAGTAATTTGTCGTTTAACCCATCCGTATTAGGCGTAAAAGCATTAGGCAAAAGAAGAATACCGTCAGTTGCAACAGTGACATTATAATTATCAAGCACATAACAATTATTAACTGGGTTTGTCCTTCTTAAAGTATAATAAACCCTTTGTTCACCATTAAATGTTGGATTCTTATCGTCATAAAAATTTAAATTAAACCTAGGAGTCCATTCGTATTTATCATACCCTGAATCTGTCTTTGTAGGCACCAATAAATTTTCATTAATATACGCTTCCATACTAAAAGTTTCAGAAGCAACAGGAGCCGAAATTTTTATATCAAATACACTAATTGCATTTGACACACAACCATTGGCATCCTTCACTTGATAGCTTAACTGCGCATTACCTGCACTTACTCCAAGTATACTTCCGTTAGTAGCAGCAGTTATATTACTATTGGCCGGTGTAATAGTGAATGTGTATGGACGCAAGCCTTTGGTTACATAATTAACTAGGTTAAAACTATTGCCAACGCATAATTGGTAAGGATTAATAGAAGCAGTAGCCACAGGTAATTCTTTAACAGTCATATT
This sequence comes from Bacteroidota bacterium, assembly GCA_041172025.1. GTDB lineage: Bacteria > Bacteroidota > Bacteroidia > Chitinophagales > Chitinophagaceae > Sediminibacterium. The sequence goes on along the minus strand of JBEDKT010000043.1, from coordinate 234 downwards.
AATGAATGCTGTATTCACGCAGCCATTCGAATCAATCCCAGTAACCGTATACTTATCTGAAGCATAAATTTTAAAATAAGTATCGTCCGTAATGCCTTTGTCCCAAGTGTAGGTTTTTGCACCTAGTCCTTTAAGGGCTAAGTCACTACCATAACAGATAGGGTTTGAAGAAGGGGTAATAGTTACAACAGGAAGTGGATTGGTTTTGACGTCTAAATTTACTTTAGGACTTTC
>JBEDKT010000042.1:0-12928 GCA_041172025.1 Bacteroidota bacterium | reverse complement strand
TTCTTATACATCTAAATAAAAAAACCAAATAAATAAATATAATAAACGCCCCTCCCAATAAACCATATTCTTCAATTATAACGGCATATATAAAATCGTTATAGGCTTGAGGTAAGAAATTTCTTTGTTGACTATTGCCTGGTCCTAAACCCATAAAAATACCTCCATTCGCAATGGCAATTTTAGCTTGTTGAACCTGGTAAGGCACTTCACTATCACCAGCATACATGAAATCTTGTACCCTGTTTACCCAAGTACCAAAACGTCCAAAACTTTTCATTTTTTCAGCAACAACAGGCTTCCCTTCTTCGCTCTTACTAGCATGTGTGGCTATCGCTACACTTATAATAATGGCTACCGGAATCATTGCCACTAATATTGTCAACATGATATGTTTAAAACTTACCCTTCCAATAAACATTAATAAAAGGGAAGTGGCACCTGTTAATAATGCATTTGATAAGTTCGCTGGCATTATCAACGCACAAATTAAAAGTACTGGCCAAAGGACAGGCCAAAAACCATTCTTGAAATCTTTAATCACTGCCTGCTTCTTACTCAATACCTTTGATATATACATGAACAAAGCCAACTTTGCCACATCGCTACTCTGAATTGTTAAATTAATTATCGGTAATTTAATCCATCTACTTCCCTCATTAATTTTAGCACCAAAAAATAAAGTATAAATTAACAGTGGAACTGACAAAGCAAATAGTATAGTGGCAATGCGAGAAAATACAGTGTAGTTAACCCTATGTAATGCAAAAATTACTAATAATCCTATAAGTGTGAATATCACTTGCTTGAATAGATAAACACTAGTGTTACCACGATACATTTTATACGCTAATGAACCAGTTGCACTATATACCACAAGAATTGAAATAAGTGACAATACAATGACTAACCCCCATATGTATTTATCCCCTCTTGTTCTTTGGTCCAAATGCTCTTTCATGCCTCCTATAGAAGGCATCTGCGAAAATAATTTATCAGTGGTTTCGTTAAACATATTTTAAAGTTCTTTTACACTCTCTTTAAATTGACGACCTCTATCCTCATAATTCTTAAACAAATCAAAGCTTGCACATGCTGGGCTCATTATTACTACATCGCCCTTTTCAGCTAACTTAAACGAAGCGTTAACTGCTTTTTTTGCGCTATCCGCTTCAATAATAGTAGCTACCTTATCCTTAAAAAAGTCAATGATTTTTTTATTGTCTGTACCCATGCAAATAATTGCCTTTACTTTTTCCTTTACTAAATCAGCTAGTAATTCATAATCGTTACCCTTATCAACACCGCCTAAAATTAGTACTGTTGGCTTTTGCATGCTTTCTAATGCGTACCAAGTACTGTTAACATTAGTTGCTTTACTATCGTTAATAAAATCTACACCGCGCACGGTAGCAACAAATTCCATTCTGTGTTCTAGGTTATGAAAATTGCTTACCGCTTCACGGATTTTTTCTTTTCTGATACCTAAAGTGGTTGCTGCGATACTTGCTGCCATGGTATTGTATGCATTATGTTTTCCCTTTAAGGCAAAATCGTAAATACTCATGGTAACGCGTTCTTCTTGGATTTTAATCATCATTTGGTCGTTCTTGATGTAGCCTCCTTTTTTAACTTCTTGTTTCATAGAAAATGGTAATGGGTTAGTATGTATGGTTAGTAGTTCTAATTGTTTTACGATTACTTCATCGTCAATACAGTAAATAAAATAATCGTTGGCAGTTTGGTTTTCAATAATGCGCAACTTGCTTTTAATATAGTTTTCAAATTTATAGTCGTACCTGTCTAAATGATCCTCAGTAATATTTAATAAAATGGCAATATCTGGTTTGAAATAAGTGATATCGTCTAATTGGTATGAACTTACTTCAATAATGTATAATGCCTTTGGATCGACTGCTATTTGTCTTGCGAAAGAAAATCCAATATTACCTACCATTGCAACATCTTGCTCTGCTATTTTACATATATGGTATAGCAAAGAAGTAGTTGTAGTTTTTCCGTTACTACCAGTAATAGCCGCAATTTTACTTTCTCCCTTATACCTAAATCCAAATTCAATTTCACTTACCACAGGAATGCCTTTTGCGCGAATTTGTTTTACCAATTCATTTTTTTCAGGAATACCTGGGCTTTTCATTACCTCATCGGCTGCGAGTATTCTTTCAACACTATGCAATCCTGACTCAAAAGCGATAGCATTTTGTTCAAGTTCTTTTTGATAAATTGGCTTTATGGCACTAGCATCCGACACGAACACATCGTATCCTTTTTGCTTAGCTAATAAAGCAGTTCCTACACCACTTTCGCCTGCTCCTAATATGACTAATTTCTTTGCCAATGTTTATCGTGTTTTTAGTGTTAGTATAGAAGCAACAACTAATAATATGGTGATAATCCAAAAACGGACTGCAATTTTACTTTCATGAAACCCCTTCTTTTGGTAATGGTGGTGTAATGGACTCATTAGAAACACTCTCCTTCCTTCTCCAAATTTTTTCTTTGTATACTTAAAATAACCTACCTGAATTATGACACTTAAATTTTCAATTAAGAATACGCCACAGAAAATAGGAATTAATAATTCTTTTCTTACAATAATTGCCAATGAAGCAATTATACCTCCTAGCGCCAAACTTCCTGTATCACCCATGAAAACTTGTGCAGGATAAGCATTGTACCATAAAAATCCAATGCATGCGCCTACGAATGCGCCTACGAAAATAGACAGTTCCCCTAAATTAGGAATGTACATTACGTTTAAATAATCTGCAAATACATAGTTACCACTTACATAAACAAATACCCCTAATGCGGCTCCAATTATTGCGCTAACACCCGCCGCTAAGCCATCTAAACCATCTGTAATATTTGCGCCATTAGAAACAGCCGTAATGATAAAAGTGACAACTAATATATAAACAATCCAAGTATACTTTTCTGCACCAGGCCCCATCCAACTAATTAACTTACTGTAATTAAATTCGTGGTTTTTTACAAATGGTATTGTTGTGATAGGCGTTTTTACCTTTACGAATCTTCTTTCCTCTCCATTAATTACCCTTACCACTACGTTTGCTCCTTTTGCAACTTTTTCACCTTTTGCTAAACTTGCATTCACTGTGGTGGATACTATTTCTCTTTCCACAGTTACTGAATTACTAAAGTAAAGTGTAACCCCAATAATAATACCTAAGCCAACTTGTCCAATTATTTTAGAAATCCCAGCTAACCCGTCACTATTTTGTTTTTTATACGACTCCCCTTTGCTAATTGCTTCTTTCCTTGCTCTTATTTTAAAGTAATCATCAAGAAAACCAATTAACCCTAACCAAACAGTACACAATATCATTAAACGGATATATACTTTATCCAAATTAGCAAATAACAAAGTAGGAATTAATATGCTCATCAAAATAATAATACCGCCCATTGTGGGTGTCCCTTTTTTTTGTTGCTCTCCTGCTAAACCTAGCTCTCTTACACTTTCTCCAATTTGTTTGTGCTGTAAAAAAATAATCATTTTTTTACCATATACTGTTGCAATAAACAAGGATAGTAATATTGCCATTGCAATTCTGAATGTCAAAAACTGAAACGCTCCCAAGCCTGGGATATTAAATGTTTGGTCTAACCAAGAAAATAATTGGTACAGCATACTAGGTTATTTTTCGAATTCGTTGAATAAATTTTTTAAAATGGCTTTATCATCAAAATCATGCTTCACCCCTTTTATGTCTTGGTATTTCTCATGGCCTTTCCCTGCAACTAATATAATATCTCCTGGCTTTGCAAAACTTACTGCAGCTTTTATTGCTTCTCTTCTATCAACGATATTGATATATTTTCTTTTTGCAGCACTCGTTAACCCTTGCTCCATATCCTTAATAATGTCATTAGGGTCTTCGGAACGGGGATTGTCACTAGTTAAAAACACTTTTGTACTTAAATCACATGCAACCTGTGCCATAATTGGACGCTTAGTTTTATCCCTGTCTCCACCACAACCCACTACTGTAATTACATCTTCTCCCCCTTTTCTTAATTTAGCAATAGTTGTCAAAACATTTTCTAATGCATCAGGTGTGTGCGCATAGTCAACAATACCAATAATATTTTGCTTGCTAATAATATAATCAAACCTTCCCTCTGCACCTGTCAAAGCACTCAATATAGTTAATACTGATTCTGAATTTTCTCCCAACTGAATGGCAACTCCATATACTGCTAAAAAATTATACGCATTAAAAGTGCCAATTAAACGACAATGCACTTCAATATTATTCACCATCATGACTAATCCCGTCAATTGATTTTCTAAAATTTTGCCTTTATAGGTAGCTGGAGCATGCAAAGCGTAAGTCAATTTCTTCGCCTTTGTATCGGCAATCATTTGCTCACCATTTTTATCATCCAAATTTGTCAATGCAAATGCATCACTTGACAATTGATCGAAGAATGCTTTTTTTGCTTCTAAGTACGCTTCAAAAGTATGGTGATAGTCCAAATGATCATGTGTGATATTGGTAAATGCACCGCCTAAAAAATGTAATCCAGTAATTCTATGTTGGTGTATTGCATGGCTGCTTACTTCCATAAAAACGTGCGTACAACCAGCTTGTACCATTTTATGCAATAATGCATTTAGTTGTATTGCGTCAGGCGTAGTATGTGTCGCCGGAACAATGGTATTGCCAATATGATTTTCCACTGTGCTAATAAGGCCACAGGTATATCCTAATTCAGTGAATAATTTAAATAAAAGTGTCGCTACGGTTGTCTTGCCATTCGTACCTGTCACCCCTACTAATTTCATTTTTGTTGAAGGCTCCTCATGAAATTGGTGTGCCATGATAGCAACTGCTTCGTTTGTATTTTCAACCACAAGGTACGTTACACGAGGTAGCGCCAAACCAGGCATTTCTTCACAAACAATTACGGTTGCACCTTTTTCAATAGCTGTTTCAATATAATCGTGTCCGTCTACTTGTGCGCCTCTAATAGCTACAAATACACAACCGGGTGTTACTTTTCTTGAATCAATTTGAATATCATTTATTACTTGCTTAGTATTACCCGCAACTTCACGAAGCGCGACACCAAATAATATAGATTGTAATTCTTTCATTAGTTTAATTCAATTTGAATTTGTTGTCCTTTTTGAATATACTGACCTTGAACAATACTTTGTTTCACTACTTTACCTCTTCCAACACAGCTTACCACCAAGCCCTTCTTTTCACATAACCATAAAGCGTCCTGTAATTTCATACCGGTAATATTAGGCATGGTAGTATCCGAAATAACTTGTTGCCCTGCTTTTAAAACATTTCCTGCACCCTGCATGCTAACCCAATCGTTATTCAATGAAGAATCCTGATAATTAATTGACAACTGCTTTGCAATAGTCTTTAAAGACATTTTAGAAAGCGAATAATTAAACACTTGACTGTCTTTTAAATGTACAACAGGTGCAATATTTAGTTTGTTTTGAATATAAGTTGAATATAACCTGTCGCTGATTTCTTTAAACACTGGACCAGCCACAGAACCACCATAAAAATTAGCTGCATGTGGTTTATTTTTAATAATAACCACTATTGTATACTGTGGGTTGTCGGCAGGAAAATAACCAGCAAATGAAGACTGATAAATTTTGTCTGAATATCCTTTATTACCATTAGCCACTAATGCTGTACCTGTCTTTCCAGCTACTTTATATAAACTATTGGCAAATAATTTTCTAGCAGTTCCATTTATACATACGCCTTCTAATGCGATACGTAAGTCTCTTACCGTAGTTGGCTTACATAATTGCGCATTATACACTTTAGGTAGAAAGTTTTTTATCACTTTTCCTTCTTCTTGAATTGAATTCACCAAATATGGCTTCATCATCACTCCATTATTAGCAATGGCGTTGTACAAATTCAAGGTTTGAATTGGAGCTATTTCAATATTATACCCAAAAGCCATCCAAGGTAATGTTGTTGGCCCCCATAACCTACTTCCTGGTTTTACAATTCTTGGTTTTTGTTCTCCCATTAAATCAAGTCCTGAAGTAGAATCTAACCTTAGCTTGGTTAAATGCTTAAAATATGCATCAACATTATTATTATAGTGTTCCATGGCAATTTTAGCCATACCTACATTCGAACTTTCCTCGAAAGCTTCTAAAACAGTTGCTTGATGCTTGCCATGTTTTTCAGAATCATACACGGTTTGATTAGCGACTCTCCATGTACCTCCTTCCAAATCTACTGTAGAATTCAAACTCACTTTCCCATCCTCTAATGCCGACAATAATGTTACTAATTTAAAAGTCGAACCTGGCTCAGTTGGCGTCATTGAGTAATTCAAATCTTCTCTGTAAACCCCTTCTCTTATCTTACCTAAATTGGCAATTGCTTTAATTTTCCCGGTTTTCACTTCCATCACCATCGCTACCCCATTCTGCGCCTCGTTCTTTATCATCATCTTCATTAATGCATTCTCTGTCACTTCTTGAATGAATACATCTAATGTGCTAACAATATCTTTTCCTGTTTCGGGTTCAATTTCGAACGCTCCTTCTTCTACTGGCACTGTCACACCACCTGCAATTGCCCTTACTAATTGGCGACCATTGCGGCCATTTAATACGGTATCATAAGACATTTCTAATCCAACTTTATTTTGATCCCTAGCCAAACCAATAGTCCTGTATCCAATATTCTCATAAGGGTTCAAGCGAATATTTTTTTCCTGCGCAATCATGCCGCTCTTGTAACGTCCCAATTTAAATAATGGGAACTTAGCTAATAATAAATATTGGGGATAGCTTATTTTTTTTCTTAACTCGTAGTTGGGTTCTTTGGTTTCAAAAGCTTTAGTTAAAGCATCTTTATATTTTTCGGGCGCTTGGTCCTTGAATAAACTAGCCAAGGCTAATGAAAGTGAATCAATATTTTCTCTGAATATTTTACCGTTCTTTTCGTGCAATGGCTTTACTCTAAAATCAATATAAATATCAAATTGAGGAATATTGGTACTTAACATTTGACCGTCTTCACTATAAATAGTACCTCTTGCTGCAGGTATATCAACTATACGCTGATGTAAGCTATCACTTAGCCCTCTCCAATACTTGCCTTGCACTTGCTGTATATAAAAAGCTTTACCCAAAATACCAATACATACTATTATTACTAGTATATAACTTAAATAAACCCTCCATAATATGTCGCGTTTTACGTCCATTATTATTTATTAAGGTTTTGGGTACTAAATTTATTTTCAATTTGTAAACGAACAGGCATATCCTTCGCTACTGCTAAACCATAAGGCGCTACGGCATTTTCAATTTCAACTGCACGGCTTCGACGCATTAAATCGGACTTCACCGTTTTGTATTCGAATTGTAATTGCTTAAGTTCTTTTTTTGTCGTGTTTATTTTTCGAATAGTCTTATCCGTCAAATGCCCATTCGCTATATAAAGTATAGCGATGAATGCCAGGAACAAAAAGAAACTTATGTTCAGGACAATCCACTGGTAGTTAAGAATGCTTTTAATAGCATTCTTAGGGGCTGGGTTAACGGGTACGGACATACGCGGGTTATAATCTCTCCGCAGCACGCAATTTTGCGCTTCTGCTTCGATTGTTTTCTTTCATCTCTTTTTCAGAAGCCACTACAGGTTTTTTTGTAATGATCTTCCAAAGCACTTCTTTCGGGGTAGAAAGAAATGGGTGGGCATCTTTTTCTTCTTCTTGCGAAGGTCGAAATGCGTTTTTCACTAACCTGTCTTCAATGGAATGGAATGTGATGATAACAGCGCGTCCTCCTGGCTTTACAACCAGTGGAAGTTGCGCTAAAAAATCTTTCAACACATCCATTTCCTCGTTCACTACAATTCTTATGGCTTGAAAAACTTGTGCCCAATATTTATTAGGATTTCCTTTTACTACAGGTGCAATTAGCGTTTTAAAATCTTGTACGGTGTTTAACTTTACATGCTTGCGATGTGTTACAATATGTTTTGCTAAGGTTTTGGAATTCGTCACCTCGCCATATTGTTCGAACATTTTATGCAATTCGGTTTCACTAAAAGTTTCTATTACTTGTGCTGCGGTTTTTTGTTGTCGTTGATCCATCCTCATATCAAAAGGACCATCATACCTTGTCGAAAAACCTCTTGAACCTTCGTCAAACTGGTGACTGCTAACACCTAAGTCAGCTAATACACCGTCTACTTGGCTAATTTTGTGCAATCGTAAAAACCTTTGTAAGTACCTGAAATTTTCTGGAACAAATAAAACACGGTCATCGTTTGGTAAATTATTTTTCGCATCGGCATCTTGGTCAAAAGCAATTAAACGACCCTTAGGTCCTAATTTTGACAATATACCTCGGCTATGGCCACCGCCACCAAACGTAACATCAACATATACCCCATCGGGTTGTATATTAAGATATTCCATTGTTTCATGAAATAAGACAGGGATATGGTATTCAGAAGAAGGAATGTTTGATGTAGGGTTGGTCATCGTTATTCCTTAATCTTTTTTATTAATGCCTGCCATTACTTCTTGCGCCAGATTACTAAATTCATCTGCAGAGAAATCCTCAAAGAGCTGTTTATACTTAGTTGCATCCCAAATTTCGAAACGGTCTAATGCAGCCGCCAATACAATCTCTTTTCCAGGTAAAGCAAACTCTCTTAAAGTTGGCGGTAATAATAGACGGCCTGCGCTATCCATTTCAACCTCCGTAGCTCCACCCAAAAACTGACGTCTGAATTGTCTCACTTTGGGATCAAAATCATTCAATTGACTAATTCTGTCTAAAATAGCCTGCCAGCTATTTATCGGATAAAGTGTCAAACACTTCTCAAACCCCCTACTCACAATAAAACGAGTCTCTCCTTCAGCCAGCTGTTTTTTCAAACTGCCTGGAAGCAAGAAACGCCCTTTTGCGTCTATGGTTGATTGATATTCTCCGTGGAAGCCTGTCATTGTGAATAATTAAAGTGTTTTTTACCACTTGTTCACACAAAATAACACTTTTTACCACTTTTAAAGGCTAAATGACCCCTTCTAGTTTTCCACAAGTAATGTACCATCCCGAAAATCAATACAGTAAAGGCTTCTAGCTAATTAGAGGCTGTTTTCTAAAATAAAGCCTGTTAATAGCTGTGGATAACCCTGTTTTTTAGGTTAAGAACTAGTGAATAGCGTCAAAACGGAGGCTTTCTGTACCTTTGCGCAATGCTTACACGACCTAGCCTAGCTATTGAAGATTTTAATTACCACTTGCCTGATGAGCGAATTGCTTACACCCCTGCCCCCTTAAGGTCGGATAGTAAATTACTAGTGTGGGATAAAGCCATTATAGCAGAAACCACTTACAGCCATATAAGTAACTGTATTCCAACTAATGCAACACTATTTTTTAATAATAGCAAAGTAATTGCTGCAAGAATTTTATTTGATAAAAATTTATCGCAAACCAATGAAGCAGAGGCGAAGAATAATACAATAGAAATTTTTTGTTTAGAACCAACTGAAAAATATACTCCAGTTATACTTGCAATGCAAGCAACGCAAAAAGTAGAATGGATTTGCTTAGTGGGTGGCGCAAAAAAATGGAAAACACCTTACTTAGAAAAAATAATACAGCATGATAATAAAAATATTATCATAAAGGCAAAAAAAACTAATCAAGAAGATGGTAAGTTTTTAGTTGAATTTACTTGGGATGATACTACAATAACTTTTTCCGAGTTGTTAACTATAATTGGCAATATTCCACTACCCCCATATATACATAGGCAAACTACCGAAGAAGATAAAGACAGGTACCAGACAACCTATGCAATTGAAGAAGGTTCGGTAGCAGCACCTACAGCTGGATTACATTTTAATGAAACAGTTTTTGAAAAGCTTATTGCTAAAAATATTAATACTGAATTCGTAACCTTACATGTTGGCGCTGGCACTTTTATGCCAGTAAAAGTGGACACCATTGACCAGCATATAATGCATGCAGAATTTATTGAAGTTGCTATGTCAACGCTTGATTCCTTAATTAAAGCCACTAACGAATCCAACCTACAACATCCTGTGATTGCAGTTGGTACTACTTCACTTAGGACCATTGAGTCACTGTATTGGTTAGGCGTTAAGCTTATTTCACAAAAAAAAGAATCATTGGAAATAAGTAGTACAGAATTAAGCCTTGCACAATGGGATGCTATTGACCTAGCCCATTTGAATATAACAAAGCAAGCTGCGCTGATTGAATTAAAAAAATGGTTAACAGAAAATAAATTGGATAAATTGATTGCGAAAACACAACTAATGATAACGCCCGGTTATACATTTAGGATTTGTAACGCCTTAGTAACGAATTTTCATCAGCCTAAATCAACGCTATTGTTAATTATTGCAGCTATTGCAGGAGATCAATGGAAAAGCATTTATGAACATGCGCTGTCAAATAAATATCGCTTTTTAAGTTACGGAGATGGCTGCTTGTTTTGGATTAAGCAATAGGTAAAGTAATTTCAATTTTTGTACCAGCCTCTTCTTGGCTGTCCACTTGGATTTTTCCTTTATGCATGTCTACTACCCATTTCACATAACTTAATCCAAGGCCAAAACCCTTTACATTATGTATGTTGCCTGAATGGGCCCTATAAAATTTTTCAAAAATATGTTTTGTTGTATCACTACTCATTCCTATACCCTGGTCTTCAATGGATACTACTATTTTATTATTAATGTTGCTTGTATGTATTGTGATGTCAATAGTGTCTTTTGAATACTTTATTGCGTTGTCAATTAAATTAGAAAAAACATGTAATAAATGTTCTTCATCCGCCTTTATGGAATGAACCTTTGCTTCAAAATACGTTTCCACATTTGATGGTTTAGCTTCCAATTGCAATTTAAAACTATCCATTACGCCTAAAAGCAAATCATGCACGTCTAAAGGCTGCTTACTGATTTCGTATTCTTTTCGCTCTAATTGACCAATATGCAAAATTGATTCAACATGTTTATTCATTCGAACGTTTTCCTCTTTAATAATGCTGCTAAAATAGTCAACCGACTTAGGGTCAGCTTGTACTTTCGAACTCTTTAGTGCGTCAACCGCTAAGGAAATAGTTGATAAAGGTGTTTTTAATTCATGCGTCATATTATTGATGAAATCCTTTTTAATTTCATTCAATTTTTTTTGTGTTAACAAGGAACGAACCGTGATAAAAAATGCCGCCAATACTATTATAATAAACAATACAGCACTAATTACCACCCATTGTAGTGTGTGCAGTAAGTATCCCCTTACATTAGGCACTACAATAATGATTGTCTCAAAAGGCCCCGCTGGCTCCATAATGTCTTGAGGAATTACAGGCACCCTGCACTGTAAGCTATTTAACTCATCCGTAAAAGCATCTTCAAAATGCTTGGTTCTCATTTCAATATTCCCTTTCTTGTCCGCAATAGCAAATTCATAATCTACGTCCTTAACATTATACTTGTCTAACGCTGCCCGTATTTTATTGTCTATTTCCTTATAGTCAAACACGTCAGAAATAGTGGTTTCGTCAAACCTATGTAAATGATAATCTTGATTGAGCCCCAAACCTCTTTTGGGAAAACGAAAGGATAAGCCACTATTCATTTTCTTACTAATGTCGTTGGCAACCACCACACCCGACTGGTTTAACTTGTCAGCTAATTGATTTTTTTGCAAAAGAAACAATCCCTGAAGCCAAGTAACCTGAATAAATAACACACCTAAAATAGAAAGTGCTATTAAAGTAAATATAATGGGGAAGGTTTTCTTCATGTATGGGTTTGACTTCTTAAAGATAAAAAAAATCCCTCGGCTTTAGCCAAGGGATTAACCTAATTCTTTATAATGTTTTGTTATTATAAAACACCTTCCACCAAAACAGTTGCCTTGTTGTTTATTACTTCAACAAATCCACCCTGAATTTCGTAGGATTCTGAGGCGCTTCCTTTATGTAACACCTTAACTTTTCCTACACCAAGAGCACTTACTAACGGAGCATGTTTATCTAATACTTCAAATAAACCGTCTATGCCTGGCAATTGAACACCTTGCACTTCTCCACTATATAGTTTTTTCTCCGGTGTTAATATTTCTAATAACATGAACGCTGTTTTTTATTAATTAAGCCATCAATTTCTTTCCTTTCTCAATCGCATCTTCTAAAGTACCGACTAAGTTAAATGCAGCTTCTGGATATTGATCCACTTCTCCATCCATGATTGCATTAAAACCGCGAATAGTGTCTTCGATAGAAACATATACCCCTTTCAAACCTGTAAATTGTTCTGCAACATGGAAAGGTTGAGATAAGAATCGTTGTACACGACGTGCACGAGTAACTGTTAATTTATCTTCATCACTTAATTCATCCATACCCAAAATTGCAATGATATCTTGTAGTTCCTTGTAACGTTGTAAAATCATTTTAACTTTTTGTGCAGTATCATAGTGTGCATCACCAACAATTGCTGGCGTTAAAATTCTTGAAGTAGAATCCAATGGATCAACCGCTGGATAAATACCTAAATCGGCAATCTTACGACTCAATACAGTTGTTGCATCCAAATGCGCAAATGTAGTAGCTGGAGCTGGATCCGTTAAATCATCCGCAGGTACATACACCGCTTGTACCGATGTAATTGAACCATTTTTTGTAGAAGTGATACGCTCTTGCATTAAACCCATTTCAGTTGCCAATGTTGGTTGGTAACCCACCGCCGATGGCATACGACCTAACAAGGCAGATACCTCAGAACCAGCTTGTGTAAAACGGAAGATCTTATCTACGAAAAATAACATGTCTTTTCCTTTTCCTGTACCATCACCCTCACGGAACTATTCCGCCCT
>JBEDKT010000041.1:0-6110 GCA_041172025.1 Bacteroidota bacterium | reverse complement strand
TTCGGATAGTATCGACTATAACAAAAACAGGTCACGTTTGTCATGGTATACTATCGAACCTACTTTACAAGACAAAAACAGTCCCAACAATCCTTTAAAGGGGAATATAGCAGCTTTAAGTGACCCAAGGGTGCGTCAGGTGTTTACCAACGAATTATTCCCTCAAAAGACTACTAATATTACAGATGTTCAATTGCCTACTTTCGATTTAACTTATTACCCTAAGGATAGAGGCCCTTATAACTATAACTATAGTAGTGCCGAATTAGACCCTTCAAATCCGGGGAAATTTACCAAGGCAAGTGCTGCTAAAAAGTGGGGTGGTATTATGCGTGCCTTAGACCAAACCGATTTTGAAACGGGTATTATTGAATACGTTGAATTTTGGGTGCAGGATCCTTTTTTGAAGTCGCCTGCAACAAAAGGTAATTTGGTATTGAATTTGGGAAATGTGAGTGAAGATATTTTACGTGATGGCCGACGTTTTTATGAAAACGGAATGCCCACGCCTACTATACCTGCTAGCGTTGACACATCAACCTGGGGACGCGTACCTGTGAATCCAATACAAGTAACAAATGCATTTAGTAATAATCCGGAGGACAGAAAATACCAGGACGTTGGTTTAGATGGCTTAATGGATAGTTTGGAAATTAAACAAAGAGCCGATGTTATTGCTAAATATAATTTAACACCGGGTTCTACTATTGGGGATCAATTTTTAAAGGATCCTTCTTCCGATAACTATGTATGGTACAGGGATGCGCAATACGATGCAAACAAGGCTGGCATTTTGGGTCGTTATAAGTACTATAATAATTCACAGGGCAACTCGGCATTAGCTGGTACGAGCGATTATAGTAGCGCGGCAACTTTACTTCCAGACAATGAGGATTTAAACAGGGACAATACATTAAACGAAACGGAAGCTTATTTTGAATATGATATCCCTTTACAAAAAGGCAGCTTAGGAGTAGGGGTCACAAAATATGTTACAGACAAAAAAACAGTAAATGCTACTTTACCTGATGGTAGTACTAGTAAGGAGGACTGGTATTTGTTCAGGGTACCTATAAAATCTTATTCTGATTCGGTGGGTGGTATTAGGGATTTTAAGTCAATCCGTTTTATTAGAATGTACTTAACGGGCTTTGAAGATTCTGTTACATTACGTTTTGCTAAATTAGATTTAGTTAGGAACCAATGGAGACAATACGGTTATGAAATTGATACTACTGGCGACTATAAGGCGATTGATGCCACCAGTACTTTAAATACGGTGAATACACTTGCGGTGAGTTTGGAAGAAAATGGAAGTAGGACACCGGTAAACTATATCATTCCACCAGGTATTGAGCGTGTACAATTATTGAGTAATAATGGCGTGAACCTTTTGCAAAATGAACAATCATTAAGTGTTCAAGTAAGTCGTTTGCAAAAAGACAAAACACCAAGAGGGGTTTTTAAAACAATGAACATTGACATTCGCCGTTATGGTAAGTTGTCTATGTTCTTACACGCAGAAAATAAAGATAGAATTAACCAGACGGAGAAGGGTGTAATTACAGCAGTAATAAGAATGGGGCAAGATTTTCAAAACAACTTCTATGAAATTCGTATTCCGTTAACTACCACGCAACAAAAAGCGTATTCAAATGGTGAAGCGAATTTAGTTTGGCCTTCGGAGAATGAAATGAACTTAAGTTTAAATGATTTGGTAAGGTTAAAAATAGAAAGAGACCAACTTAATATAGAAAGAAGTGCTAGTGGCCTATCACAAGTGGCTAAGTTTTCTAAACTTCAAAGTAATAACCATACTTATGCTGTTATGGGTAATCCAAACTTGGGTGAAATAAGAGGGTTGTTGGTGGCATTTGAAAATACTTCAAGCCAATCAGAAATAAATGCCGAAGTATGGGTGAATGAATTACGTTTATCCGAATTAGATGAAAGAGGTTCATGGGCAGCATTGGGTAGAATGGATTTAGTTTTAGCCGACTTAGGAACTTTGTCAATTTCTGCAAATAACAGGACTGCAGGCTTTGGTGGTATTGAACAGAAAATGAATGAACGCGCTAAGACGGGTTTAACACAGTTTGATATTGCAACCAATATTGAAGCAGGGAAGCTACTACCTAAAAAAGCAAGAATTTCGTTACCAGTTTTTGCAAGTATTAACAAGACAATTGAAAATCCTGAATTCGATCCGTTTAATAAGGATATTTTATACAAAGAAAAACTAAATGCAACCGAAGGTCGTGTGCGCGATTCTATACGCAGTATGTCCGCCGACCAAACTACTATAAAAACATTGAATTTTACAAATGTGCGTTTCTTGCCTGGGAAAAGAACCACTCCAATTAGCTTAAGTAATTTTGATTTTAGTTATTCCTATTCACAGTTAAACCAAACAGGACCTGTAATAGAAATGAATAAAATGGTTAAGCAAAGAGGTGCTATTGGTTATACCTATAACGGGTCGGGTAAGTCCATTGAGCCATTTAAAAAATATTTTAAAAACGCTTCCCCTTGGTTTAATTTAATCAAAGAATTTAATTTCAATCCTAAGCCAAGCTTAATTAGTTACAGAACTGTTTTGGATAGACAACTTGGAGAATTCACGCCAAGGATTATTAATTCATTTGATGGTTCTACCGATAAAACCGAAACTACTTTTGACAAGTTCTTTACAATGAGCAGAATATTTAATTTGCGTTGGCCTGTGACCAAGTCAATTAATTTAGATGTTGTAGCGAATTTAAATTCAAGAATTGACGAACCAAACGGGCGCATTGACACTAAGGACAAGAAAGATTCCCTAACAAGAATGTTACTAAGGGCGGGCAGAAATACTTTATACAACCAGAGAGTATCGTTACGTTATGATATTCCTACCAATAAGTTCCCATTAACGGACTGGATATTGTCAAGCTACAATGTGTCCACAACCTATAATTGGATTGGTGCTAGTAGGCTTGCAGAAGGGCTTGGAAATACCATTGAAAATACCTTGTCTCAGCAATTAATGGCACAATTTAATTTTAGTAGTTTTTATAAGAAGTCAAAATATTTAAGAGCAGCACTTTCGGAAGGGGGCTATGGCCAGCAACAAACTAATCCGTTAGCGAGTAAAATATTAATGACAAAAGAAGAAGCGCTTTCGGGTAAAACTGGAAAAGAAAAAGCCATTGCATTACAAAAATGGAAAGAAGCTAGGAGACAAGAAAAAATTGCGCAAAGAGTATTAAAAGCAAATGAACCTATAAATGTTCCGTCGGGCGTAAAAGGAATTGCTAAGTTTTTGACCATGTTACAAAGTGGAAATTTAGATTATGCCGAAAACTTTAATAGTCGTTTGCCAGGCTTTATGTCGGGTGTGCGATTTATTGACAAGGATTATACTGGCTTAGCTTCTAATATTGATTATATGTTTGGTCGCCAACCCGATACCGCTTGGTTGAACAATTTGGAGAAAAAACAAATGTTGTCACAGGATCGTGCATTTAATTTAATGTTCCGCCAAGGATTTGAACAAAAATTAAACCTTAGGTTAATGATTGAGCCTATAAAAAGTTTAATTATCGACGTTAATTTTAATAAGTCATTTACCAAAGAATATTCGGAACTGTTTAAGGATACGAGTTATGATTTTAATGGATCAAAAACACATGCGAACCCATTGTCGGCTGGTGGGTTCAATATTAGTTATATGGCTTTGAATACCTTCTTTGACACGCATGACCCGAATGTAATTTCAAGTCAGTTTAAGGCTTTTCAAAATTACCGTTCTATTATTTCAGAACGTGTTGCAGCTAATAACCCTTATTGGGATACTAAGAAGGACCCTAATGGTTATGCCATTGGGTATGGTAAATATGCACAAGACGTGCTTATCCCTTCCTTTATTGCAGCCTATACAGGTCAGGATCCAAAGAAAGTTTCCTTGTTAAACCAAAACAATAAAAACATTCGTTCAAATCCATTCTCAGGTATGTTCCCTAAACCAAATTGGACATTACTTTATAATGGGTTATCTAAAATTCCAATATTAGCAGAATGGTTTACGAACATAACATTGTCTCATGGCTATAATGGAAGTTTGGCTATGAACAGTTTTACAAGTTCATTATTATATACCGATATTGAAAGAAGGGGTGCGCCTTCCTTTAAGGATACTTTAAGCGGCAATTACGTGCCTTATTTCCTAATTCCTAATATTACCATTGGCGAAAGAATGGAGCCGTTAATTGGCCTTAATATCACAACAAAGACGCAGTGGTCATTACGTTTTGAATACAAGAAGAGTAGGTTATTGGCCCTTAGTCTAGTGGACTACCAATTAAGTGAAAACAATAGTACGGAATGGGTATTTGGAACTAGTTACAGAAAGCGTGGACTGAAATTGCCTTTCAATATTCCTGGCTTGAATAATAATAAATTAAGCAACGACCTTACTTTTAGGTTAGACGTTTCAATGCGTGATGTTTATAACAGTAATAGCAGGTTAGACCAAACAAATGCCTATGGCACTGGTGGGCAAAAAGAACTAACACTACAGCCTTCAATTGACTATGTATTGAATAGTAAAATTAATTTAAAATTCTTCTTCGATCAACGTAAGGCAACACCATATATATCGTCTTCCCCGCCAATTACAAATACTAGGGCAGGGGTGAACGTTCGTATTGCTTTATAGTTTAGGCTTTTTTAAACGCCCATTTTATCATTTCTTTCCAAGTTATTTTTTTGCCATAAAGTAAAATACCTGTTCTGTATATTTTACCGCTTAACCATGTTGTAAATAAGAATCCGCCAATGAGTATTCCCATACTTAATGCTAACTCCCAATAAGCAACCGTGCCTGGAACACCGTATGCAATTCTTGCCATCATAACCATAGGAGAACTAAATGGTATCATGCTGGCCCAAAAAGCGATTGGTGTATTTGGGTTTTGTGTTACCATATTAGTTATGATATAAGAGAATATTAACGGCATGGTTATAGGGAACATTAAACTTTGCGCGTCTTGAGGGTCTTCGTTTACAACACTTCCTACTGCAGCAAATAAAGCGGAATAAAATAAATAACCACCTAAGAAATAAAATATAAAGCAAAAAATAATCAAAGGCCAGTTAGCTGATTGAATAGTTTGTTGAATTTGAAAAATACGTGCTGCAGACTCACTTGCTTGTGCCATTTGACCACCCATTTGTCCGTTAGTTTGTTGTAATGCAGTTACTTGTTGTTGAATATCGGCTGGTATAAAACCCGAAGCAACAGCTAGTAAACCCAATACTAATACTATCCACATTAAAAATTGAGTAAGCCCAACAGCGCCAATACCTATAATTTTACCCAACATTAATTCAAATGGTTTTACACTACTAATAATAACTTCTGCAATCCTATTTGTTTTTTCTTCCATCACGCCACGCATAACCATAGCGCCATAAATAAACATAGTAATATAAATAAGTAAACCGCTTGCATAACCAATACCCATTGCTAAACCAGCACTACTTTCCTTACTTGAATTACCTTTGTCCTCATAGGCTTTAAGGTCGGCAAACTGTGCAGCCTTATGTATAGAATCCAATACGTTTTGTTGAATACCTGCTTCTTGCAGCATACGGTCCTCAATTGCTTTGTTAATCCTGTTTGAAATACTTTCTTGCAACATCAATCCCATTGATTTTTTGGAGCGTAGGATATAATCTTTTTTCTGGTCTACCTCAAAATTTGGAAGTATTAGGATATCTGTGAATCCCTGTTTAGTGTAATTATTAGTATCCACATTATTAGGGAAACTAAAGCTAATTTGACTTGTGTTTTTTAATGCCGTTTTGAAAAATCCGTTTGGGTCAACAACAGCCACCTTGCGCTGTTCTGTACCCGACATTGACAATGCAATGGAAGCGGCAATTAAACCAACAACTAATAAAGGCATTAAAAAAGTAAGTATTAAAAAACGTTTATTTTTTACTCTTGTAGTGTATTCTCTTTGTATAATTAACCAAATTTTATTCATATAATATTTTTGTAGGATTAAATGTTTTGAAATGCCCTAGCATTTGCATGTGTGTCTTCTACTAGCTTTATAAATATCTCG
>JBEDKT010000040.1:0-4017 GCA_041172025.1 Bacteroidota bacterium | reverse complement strand
CCATTTACGCATTGGGCTTTTTTGAAGCAGCGAATGGTTGGTATAGCATGAAGGAATACAGTCCATTTAATTTACGTCGTTCGGTAGGTGTTGGTATGCGTTTTTACTTACCAATGTTTGGTTTATTAGGATTTGATTATGGAATTGGACTTGACAGATTAAATGGAACAAATGCATTAAAAGATGCAGGTAGGTTTACCTTTATGTTAGGTTTTGAACCAGAATAATAAAACGACTTATTTTATATAAAAAATAACGAATATGTATAACAAGAAAAATATTTTAGTCCTAGCGATTGCTTTGTTTTCGTTCTTTGGCACACAAGCCCAAAGTAAATATGCAGTTATAAACACCAAGTATATTTTAGATAAAATTCCAGAATACAAAGAAGCAGATAAGAAATTAAAAGTATTAGGTGATACCTGGCAGCAAGAAATTGACGACAAGCAGCTGATTTTAGACAAGATGTATAAGAATTATGAAGCGGAACAGTTTATGCTGTCTGAGGACCTTAGGAAAAAGCGTGAGGATGAGTTATTTATGAAAGAAAAAGAGCTTAGAGACTTACAAAAAAAGCGTTTTGGCTATGAGGGTGACTTATTCAAGGAAAGACAAAAATTAGTTAAACCTATTCAAGACAAGGTGTACAATGCGGTTCAAAAAATGGCAGTTGCCCGTTCTTATGACTTCATTTTGGATAAAAGTGAAGGAATAACCATTATATTTGCTGACCCGAAACTGGATAAAAGCGACGATATTTTAAAAGAATTAGGGGTTAATAATTAAACAAACAAACAAAAAATAGACAATGAAGAAAGTTTTATTTGCAGCCATTTTGTTAGTGGCGGTTTCTTTTACAAACAGTGCTTCTGCACAAACTAAGATTGGTTATTTCGATGACCAAAGCGCTATTGCTTTATTCCCTGGTATCCAAGAGAAGTTAGATACTATATTAAATTCTTTCGCTAAGGATACTTTACAAGACGAGTATAACTATACTCTAAAGAGTTATCAAGTTAAGGACAGTATTTTCAGAAAAGATTCAGTTGATTTGTCTAAGCGTCCTAAGGCGTTAGAAATGGCAACTACTGAATTAAATCAATTAAAGTACAAATTAATTAACTGGCAACAGTACCAACAAGAAGCAATGCAACAAAAACAAGAAACTGTTTTATTGCCTTACAGACAAAAAATTGCTCAGGCGTTGAACGAAGTTGTTGCTGAACAAAAATACAATTTGGTTTTAAAAGCAGATGCTTTATCACCATACGCACAACCATCTATCGCGGATAACTTAACAATCCGTGTTGCAATGAAATTGAAATTAGCTTTACCTAAAGAGGTAGAAGATGCTTTCAAAGCTGCAACTGGTGGCGCTCCTGCTAAAACAGCAGCTCCTGCTAAAAAAGGATAATATTTTAAAAATATATTTTAGTAAGAACCTCGTTGTTATGCAACGAGGTTCTTAGTTTTACAGAACGAACCATAAAGTAAAATACATGTCTGCTCCAATTGGCGTTTTTGATAGTGGTTATGGAGGATTAACCATATTGAAGGAATTGAAAAAACAATTGCCTGAATACGATTATATTTATTTGGGGGACAATGCGCGCGCGCCTTATGGAACGAGGTCGTTTGAAACAGTATATGAATATACACTGGAGGCAGTAAAATGGTTTTTTGACCAAGGTTGCTCCTTGGTTATTTTAGCATGTAATACTGCTTCGGCTAAAGCCTTAAGAAATATTCAACAAAAAGATTTAGCAAAACTGGGTCCTGACAAAAGGGTACTTGGTGTAATTCGTCCAACAACGGAAGTGCTTGGTAATTTCTCGGTTACAAACAATGTAGGTATTATGGGCACCGCAGGTACGGTCCAGAGTGATAGTTATCCGATAGAATTAGCAAAGTTTTTTCCTTCTTTAAAAGTTTATCAACAAGCTTGCCCAATGTGGGTGCCGCTAATTGAAAATGGCGAATACGATAAACCAGGGGCCGACTATTTTGTAAAGGAGTACATTGACCAGCTTTTTAAGCAATCTAAAGACATTGATACTATTTTGCTTGCCTGTACTCATTATCCTTTATTAGACGCTAAAATCGAGTCCTTTTTGCCAAAAAACATCAGTTTAGTGACTCAGGGACATATTGTAGCCCAAAGTTTGGCCCAATATCTTCAAAATCACCCCGAAATTGACCAAAAATGCAGCAAAAAAGGGGAAATGACTTTTTATACTACAGACAACGCCTTAGCCTTCGAAAAACAGGCAAGTAGGTTCTTTGGACAAAAAATTGAGGCAAATCACACAGATTTAGTTTAACAAATCAAAAAATACCCTACTTTTGCCAACCTTTCACAGGTAGTGGTATGGTGACTGCTATTGTACGTGGAAACAATATTAGCGAACTAAGTAAGTAAAACAAAAAAGATGAAAAGAACCTTCCAACCTCATAAGCGCCGTCGTAAATCAGTTCATGGTTTCCGTAAGCGTATGGAATCTGCTAATGGACGTAAAGTATTAGCAAGCCGCCGTAAGAAAGGACGCAAGAAACTAACTGTATCTAGTGAGAAAGGATTAAAGTAATTTAATCTGGGAGTAATCCCTCATAACTAATACAAATAAATTCAATAATTTTAAAGTCCTTCCCGAGTTTCGGGAGGGACTTTTTTCATTTTACTTCGTCAATCGCTTTAGTTATTAATGCCTAAAATATTTACATACCAAAAAAAGGATAAATTAAAAAGTAGGAAGCAAACACAAAACTTGTTTTCGAATGGGAAAGCTATTGGTGTTTTTCCCATTAAATTAATTTATACCATTGAGGCAATTGATACAGATGGCCTATTACAGGCAGGAGTGGGTGCACCCACGAGAACTTTCAGAAAAGCGGTTCAACGTAATCGTGTAAAGCGATTATTGAGAGAAGCGTATCGGTTAGAAAAACCAAGTTTTCTTACACAGTTTTCATTGGAACATAAGAGAATCAATTTATTTTTTTTATATGGTAACGCCGAAGTATTGCCGCAAGCCGAAATTCAAAATAAAGTGCGTAGTGCTTTAGCGCTGCTGGCTCAGAAATTAAATGCTAACTAATAATTAAGGATGCATGAGAAGTATTAAAAAAATAGTTGCTTTCCCTTTTCTTATATTGATTCGTTTTTATCAGTATGTACTTTCTCCTTGGCTAGGCGTTAGTAAATGTAGGTTTACACCAAGCTGTTCGCATTACACTTCGGAAGCCATTGAAAAATATGGTCCCTTTAAGGGCATTTACCTTGGCATTAAAAGGCTTAGTAGGTGCCGGCCAGGTGGTGGCCATGGTTATGATCCTGTGCCCTAAGGCTTCCAGCATATGCAAAAAAAATCCCGAAAGCTTTCACTTCCGGGATCAATATTTCTTCTTTTAGTTAGTTTTATTTTGCAGCAGCAAAACGGTCGCTAATTACTGACCAGTTTACTACATTCCAAAAAGCAGCTAAATAATCAGCTCTTCTGTTTTGGTATTTTAAGTAGTAAGCATGTTCCCAAACGTCTGCGCCTAACAATGGAGTTCCTTTAACTTCAGCAACATCCATTAATGGATTGTCTTGGTTTGGAGTAGAACTGATTTCTAATTTACCATCCTTTACTAATAACCAAGCCCAACCACTTCCAAAACGTGTCATACCAGCTGTTGCAAATTTCTCCTTAAAAGCATCAAAGCTTCCAAAAGTAGCAGTAATTGCTTCAGCCAATGCGCCTGTTGGTGTACCACCAGCATTAGGCGCTAAGCTTGCCCAGAAAAAACTATGATTCCAATGTCCACCGCCATTGTTTCTAACAGCAGGACTAATTGTTCCAGCAACAGCCACTAATTCTTCAATGCTTTTTCCTTCGTTCGCAGTTCCAGCAACGGCTTTGTTTAAATTGTCAACATAAGCTTGGTGATGCTTGCCATGATGTATTTGCATAGTCAAGGTATCAAAATGCGGTTCTAGTGCTTCGTGTGCATATGGTAATGCAGGTAATGTAAATG
>JBEDKT010000039.1:0-3857 GCA_041172025.1 Bacteroidota bacterium | reverse complement strand
CACCAATACATAGTCGTCTACTTTTGCTTCGGGTACCATAAATAAATTTACTTCCTTTTGAATCCCTCCAAAGGAAACCTTGCCTGTTCTAAATGTTTCATCTAACTGGGCCGTAATGGCTAATAGTTTACCGGGTATAGCTAAACACATATTAATATTATTTAAAAATTTATAAGATCTTTTTCAGTAATTGGTTCACCCAAAATGGATGCTTTATCAATGGTTGGTTTAATGGTTTTGCTTTCATTTAAATAATAGGCAAATTGGCCTAAAGCAATTCCTTCGTCGTTGGGGCTTACTTGCTTTTGAAAATAGACAACATTGGGCTGCTTCATTTTTTCTATAATTAAGTCAACTAACAATGCATTTTGAAAAACACCACCACTAAATGCTAGTTGACAAACTCCAAATTTGTCACTTAACAAAGCAATTAACTCCACTAAACTATTTATTACTTTTCTGGCTATAAAGTCTTGTTCCTTAAGCATCGCAATATCTAATAGTAGTTCCTTAATAAATCCAGCCCATTGTATTGTTCCGCTTTCTATTGTAAAAGAATAATAGGCTTTATGAGCATAGCTGCTTCGGGCTAGTGATTCAAGTTTCATTAAGGCTTCGCCCTCAAAACTAGTTTTGCTATCTAACCCAATTATACAAGCAATAGCGTCTAAAAACCGGCCCATGCTACTTGTCGAAATAGCTGCTGGACTTTCTGACACCTTGATATAGTATTCCCATTCAGATGTGGTAAAATGTTTCTTTATAGACGTTTCTTCATTTAATTGTTTTAATATACTAAGTGCAGATAAGCGTGGCTCTTTGCTCATTTTATCGCCTATTAGTATAGGGAAATATGCCAAGTGTGCCATTCTAGAAAAACAACCTTCTTTATAACTAAACAATTCCGAACCCCATATTTGACCGTCTTCTCCGTATCCAGTGCCATCCCAAATAAAACCCAGGACGGATTGCTGTTTGTTTAATAAATTATTTTCAGCTAATACGGAAGCAAAATGCGCTTTATGATGTTGAATTTTTATTAGGGGCACATTTATTTTTTCCGCAATTTCTTTTCCAGCAGCAGACACAAAATAATTGGGGTGTAAGTCAATTAGTACTTTTTCGGGAAGTGTTTTAAGCAATTTTTGAAAGTGCTTAAAAGTGTGGGCATAAGCTTCTTGAGATTCTAAATGGCTTTGGTCCCCTAAAAATTGACTAATGTATAAGTTGTTATGGACTGAATAAGCAAATGCGCTTTTTAATTCGCCGCCTGTTGCTAGTATATGTTCCTTAATAGGGTTCAAGGGATTGGGAAAATAATTTGGTGCTAACCCGCGACTTCTTCTTAAAATTATTTTTTGTCCTTGTTCCGTAAATTGAATCACACTGTCGTCTTGAGGTGCCACTATTAAACGGTCATATGTCAGTACTAAGTCGGCAAATTCAAATAAATTTTCTAAAGCAGCAGCATCCTCGTAAATAATTGGTGCGCCACTCATATTGCCACTTGTAGCTACTAAGGGCCTATTAATTTCGGTAGCGATTAAATATAGTAGTGGTGAACTTGGTAATAGTACTCCAAGTTTATCTAATGCGGGTGCAATAATTTCGGGTTCAATACCCGAGGCAGGATTATTTTTTAAACTACATAAAACTATTGGGGCAACAATTGAATTTAGTTCCTTGCTTTCAATAGGTCGAATTATAACATCGCTTGATGCCATCAGTTCATTTGGATATAATATTGCTAATGGCTTGGTAGGCCTTCTTTTTCTACTTCTTAAAGCTTCAATGGCGCTTTTGTTTGTAGCATCACAAAGTAAAATATAACCACCTGTGTTCTTTACCGCAACTGTTTGCCCCAACTTAATAGCCGATATAATAGTGGGAACGATACTTTCGCTATTATGGGATAGGCAAGAATTAGGCGTATTGAATAAGTGCATTTTTATAGCGCAATTTGGGCAAGAATTCGTTTGACTATAATGCCTCCTGTCTTCAATATTATGGTATTCCTGCTCACAGTTAACACACATGTCCATTTTTTTCATGGTGGTATGTTCCCTGTCGTACGGTAAATTTTCAATAATTGAGTAACGTGGTCCGCATTCTAAACAAGTTGTAAATGCGTAATTGTATCTTTTATTGCCAGCTGTTTTAATTTCTTTCTTACAGTTTGAACAAATTGAAAAATCTGGTGGAATAATTAGTTCGGGAATACTTAGGTGTTCACTTACCAAAATACTAAATTCAACAAATTGTTTATTTTCAATTTGTTTCAATTCGGTATGCGTAATAATTGAATTTTTTGGCGCGTCAACAATTAACGCTTTTAAGAATACTTCAGCAACTTCTGAACTTGCATTTATTTCAATATGCACTCCGTTATTACCATTGCTTACTTGCCCTGTTAAATTCATTGTATTGGCAATCCTGCATACATGTGGACGAAAACCCACACCCTGTACAAGGCCTTTAATATGAATATAAAAAGTTGGCATTTATACTGTTTCTGGCGCTAGTACTTTTGACTTTAACCAATCGTACCATTCTTGCAAGCCGGCTCCTGTAGTACAGCTAACTTCAATAATGTGTAAGTTCCTATTAATTTTCCTAGCGTTCTCTTTTACTTTTTCGACACTGAATGGTACGTAAGGAAGCAAGTCAATTTTATTTATAATACATAGGGTGGAGGTAAAAAACATATCAGGGTATTTCAATGGTTTATCATCGCCTTCGGTTACGCTAATAATTACTACTCTTTCTTTTTCCCCTAAATCAAACATTGCTGGACAAACTAAGTTTCCTACATTTTCAATGAATAGGACAGAATCATTTTTGGGTTTCATGCCTTGTAGGGCATGTAATACCATGTGTGCGTCAAGGTGACAACCTTTTCCTGTATTGATTTGTGTAACTTTTGTACCTGTTGCATGAATACGGTCTGCGTCATTAGTAGTTTGTTGGTCGCCTTCAATAACTGCAAATTCAACTTGTCCTTTTAGGTCGGTCAATGTCTTTTCTAATAAGGTGGTCTTTCCGGAGCCTGGAGAACTTACTAAATTTAGTGCTAGTATATTTTTTGCGTCAAAATAACCCTTATTACGTTCAGCTAATAAATTATTTTGTTGCAATATATCTTGTTCTACGTCCACTATTTTTTTTCCATGACTATGTGAATGGTCGTGACCATGACTGTGATCCTGATTATTTTCTTGGCCTGGAATATGCATTGTTACACTTCCATCGGCACTACATCCGCAAGTTGCGCACATAAAAATTATTTTAAATTATTTTCTGCTTAATTAACAACCAAGCTTTTAACTCTCAGTTCTTTCCCCTTTTTAATATTTAAAAAATGACCGCCACATATAGGGCAGGCATCATATAACTGTGTTATTGAAAAATCTATCATGCAATCCAGGCAAGTTGCTAGGCCTTCAATATGATTTATCTTTCGCACAGCGTTTTGCAGCGGCGTGTTTCTGACAGCCTGTTTCCAAGCAAATTCAAATGAATTTTCTTCCACCCCACTTAGTGCGCCAATCTCTAATTCAATTTCTTCAATTTCATTCGCGTCAGCACCTTCCATTTGTTTAGTGGCAATTTCAATAATGCTCATAACTATGGAAAGTTCGTGCATGTCGCTTATTTTGTTTGCTGTTTCCTTTTAGTGTAAAGCACAAAAGCCACAACGGTTGCAATGCTTAGTAAGCTTACAATTATATGAGAAGGTTGAGTGAAATAGTGCGTAATAGTGTAGCCTGAGTCACTATGATCACCTTCGTGTCCTGGATGTGCCATTAATAGTTCAGGTAAGAAAGTGATGAAGATCATCATTGTAACAGCAATAAACT
>JBEDKT010000038.1:0-5171 GCA_041172025.1 Bacteroidota bacterium | reverse complement strand
TCCTAATGCATTGCTCCTTGGTGTACCGCTTGGAACAAACCAAGACAACCTAAGTGCGTCCTCTGGTTCTTGTGCATATGTGGTTAAACTTGATCCTATTAAGATCAGTAATAATATTTTCTTCATAATTGAATATTTATAAGATGGGTGCTTTTAATTAAATGACTTAGCTAACTAGTTCTTGGTTCTTGGTGCACGACCGCCACCTGTTGAAGAACCGCTGCTATTAAATCCACCACTATTTCCTCCAGCATTTGAATTAAGTGTTGGCCTTACAGTACTGCTTGAATTTGAACTAGGCGTGGGTGTATTATTACTTGAAACTTTATTTTGATTGCTTGAAGTAAATCCTCCGTTATTAAAAGTTCTAGAAGGACGATCAAAACTGTTTGCCTGACTAGTGTTTGGGTTATTAGTAACAACGCGACGCACCAAATTTCCAAAGCGATTGTTTAATTCAGGATTGCCTGTGTAACGGGTATTGCCTGTAGTTGTATTCACTCTGTTATTGGTGTTGTTATTGTAAACACGGTTGTTGCTATATGCCGCTAAGCCAGCACCGCTAGTTTGCATTGCTCTTGTTTGAGGGTTGTATGGTCGACCAATATGACCCATGCCGCCGCCATAAATTCCACCATAACCGCCGCCATAACCTCCACCATAATAGGAGCCGTATGGGTTCCAGTAACTAGCATAGTAAGGATTCCATCCACCATATCCTCCGAATCCACCAAATCCTCCGAATCCACCGTAGCCAAATCCACCATATCCTCCGAATCCAAAATCATTGAATCCGCCAAATCCAAAGTCATTGAATCCCCAGCCTAAACTATAGTATGAATTCATGAAAGGACCATAACCGCCCCATCCAATTGACATTGAATAACCAAATGGGTTATACCATGACGAGCCATAGTAACCATTGTACCAGCTATTCCAACCTAAATAAGAAGGGTAGTAAGCATTATTATAACGTGGGTCATTCCAATAACCATAATCGTCAATCATAGCCCAACGATTTCGGTTCGCCACTTTTAATCTTAAATAGCGGTCGTCTTGGTAGTTTTGATATTCTTGGTATTCGTCTTCTTCTCCGTTCAATATTTCTTGAGCGATTGCTTCGTCTGATTTGTTTGATTTTATTATGCCAGAAGCAACAATTGATTTTTTTAACGCAGGTGTTGAATATAAATCATCAGATGCAATAGTCGTTGCTTGCTGTAAGCTTGTACAGCTAGTTCCTAAAACACTAATTGTCACTATACAAACAGCTAATAGCTTAATTGAAGTGAAAGATTTTAAAGTAATCATAATGAATTAGTTTAGGTTTTAATATGCCCTATATTTTGCATACCTTTACTAGCTCAAAGTTACTAAACTTTGACATATAGAGCATCTTTCGTAGATTGTTTTTACTACTAAAATTGTTAAGATTAATTAAAAATGGCAAAGGAACTAACAACAAGAGCCCAGGACTATTCGCAATGGTATAATGACCTGGTTTTAAAAGGCGATTTAGCCGATTATAGCGCTGTGCGTGGCTGTATGGTAATTAAACCATATGGGTATGCTTTGTGGGAGAATATGCAAGCGGCCTTAGACAAAATGTTTAAGGATACAGGGCATCAAAATGCTTACTTCCCTTTATTTGTGCCAAAATCACTTTTTGAAGCAGAAGAGAAGAATGCAGAAGGTTTTGCAAAAGAATGTGCAATTGTTACCCACTACCGTTTAAAAAGCGATCCGAATAATAAAGGAAAATTAATGGTTGACCCCGACGCTAAGTTGGAGGAGGAATTAATTGTACGTCCAACAAGTGAAGCGATTATTTGGAATACCTATAAAACCTGGATTCAGTCGTACCGTGATTTGCCAATTTTGGTGAACCAATGGGCGAATGTGGTAAGATGGGAAATGAGAACAAGATTATTTCTTAGAACTGCTGAATTTTTATGGCAGGAAGGGCATACTGCTCATGCTACTAAGGAAGAAGCAATAACAGAAACGGTTCAGATGTTGAATGTATATGCCGATTTTGCTGAAAATTGGATGGCAGTACCTGTGATTAAAGGGGTTAAAACAGCAAGTGAACGTTTTGCTGGTGCTGAAGATACTTACTGTATTGAAGCATTGATGCAAGACGGAAAAGCTTTACAAGCAGGAACTTCACACTTTTTAGGACAAAATTTTGCTAAAGCATTTGATGTAAAATTTAGCGACAAGAATAATACATTGGATTATGTTTGGGCTACTAGTTGGGGAGTGAGTACACGTTTAATTGGTGGCTTGGTTATGACACATAGTGATGACCAAGGTTTAGTAATGCCACCGCGTATTGCACCAATACAAGTAGTGATTGTTCCAATTTATAAAGGGGAGGAGCAGAAAGCTATTTTGGACGAGAAGATAGGAACTATACTTGCTTCATTTAAAGCTGCAGGAATTAGAGTAAAATATGACGATTCAGATAATCAAAGACCAGGTTGGAAATTTGCCGAATATGAATTGAAAGGTGTGCCAGTGTGTATTGCAGTGGGGCCAAGAGATTTGGAAAACAACCAAGTGGAAGTGGCACGTCGTGATACCAAAGAAAAATCATCTGTTTCAATGGATGGTTTAACTGAAACAATAAGTGCGTTATTATTAGAAATTCAGTCCAATTTATTTAATCGTGCTAAACAATACCGCGACGACCATATTACCAAAGCAGACACATGGACTGAATTTGTACATACTTTAGACAATAAAACCGGGTTTGTTTCAGCACATTGGGATGGCACTGCCGAAACGGAAGAGAAAATTAAAGAATTAACGAAAGCGACAATACGTTGTATTCCATTAGACAATCCATTGGAAGCAGGTATATGTGTATACACGGGAAACCCTTCTACACAACGTGTTTTATTTGCAAGAGCTTACTAAGTATTAAAAGCTAAATGCGAAAACAACAACAAGTTCCAGGCTGTTTAATTCCTTATTTAGAAGGAAAAGTAATCCTATTGGATAAACCTTTGCAATGGACTTCTTTTGATATGATTAAAAAAGTACGTGCACTTACCGAAGTTTGTAAGGTAGGGCATGCGGGCACTTTGGATCCCTTAGCCACCGGCTTATTAATTATTTGTACAGGAAAGTGTACCAAGCAAATTAACGAGTATATGGGCATGGTGAAAGAATACACCGGCAGCATGATTTTAGGGGCAACTACAATTACTTATGATTTGGAATCAGCTCCTGAAAATTTCAAGTCCATTGAGCATATAACAGCAGCACATATTCATGAAGCCACCAAGCCTTTTATTGGTGAAATTTTACAAATTCCTCCGCAACATTCCGCTGTAAAAGTAGACGGGGAAAGGGTATACAAATTAGCTCGAAAAGGAATTGAGGTAAAAATTGATCCTAGGCAAATAACCATACATAGTTTTGAAATTACGCGTATCGACTTACCCACTATTGATTTTAAAGTAGTGTGTTCGACAGGAACATATATTAGAAGTCTGGTAAAAGATTTCGGAGCTGCCTTGCAGGTGGGTGCTTATATGAGTGCACTGCGCCGCACTAAAATTGGAGACTTTGATGTAACGCAAGCAATGCAGTGGAAGGATTTAGAAGATGAAATTGAATTGTCTTTAACCAATGCAAACGAAAAAAGAACGCCTTGGCAAAGTCCAAGAAGGA
Organism: Bacteroidota bacterium; assembly: GCA_041172025.1. Taxonomy (GTDB): domain Bacteria; phylum Bacteroidota; class Bacteroidia; order Chitinophagales; family Chitinophagaceae; genus Sediminibacterium. The sequence goes on along the minus strand of JBEDKT010000038.1, from coordinate 1,490 downwards.
ATTAAAAGGGAAGTCCAATACCAAACTGCCAAGCATAATTATTTACTTTAAGGCCATTCTGTTTTATCTCACTCCATTTCATTTTTTGAATATCAAGCCATCCTTCATTCGTAGTTCTTGTTGGGTCCTTTAGTTTAATTGCATAGTCAATACGAACAATAAAATAATTAAAGTCGAAACGTAATCCAGTGCCTACACCAATTGCTAAGTCCTTGTATAATTTATCTAATTTAAATGCTGCAGCAGGGTCTTGTTCGGTTGACCTACTGTTCCATATATTTCCGATATCTGTAAATAATGCGGACCCCATTTTATAGGAACCAAATTGGAAAAGGGGAAAGCGGTATTCAAAATTGGTTTCTAATTGAATATCACCAAATCGATCAAAGTTTTGGCTAGTTGAAGTGGTGTCATAAAAAGTGGAGCTGCCTAACCCTAATTGACGTAAGCCCCATGCACGCATACTATACGGGCCGCCTGCTGTAAACTGTTTGAAGAAAGGAAGTTGTCCACCCAACTTTGCATTATTACTATAGTTGTTGCCCCAGCCGCCCATAAACCTAAATGCAAATTCTGTATAATCAAACTTGTATAGTTTTCTAAATTCTAATTCCACTTTTAAATACCTATAAATCTGGTCTTGTAAATTCGTTGACATACCTAATAAGCCACCTGCTTCTTCTATGCCTATCCTAAAATAATTATTATTTCTTGCATTATGTTTTGAAGGCCCTGCATGTATAAAATTTACTGTTTGACTTATTACGTTTCCTTCATTAAAGGAGGAACGCAAAAATGGGTTTGAAATTAATAGACTATCTAATTTTCCGAATTTTTTTAATTGATACAATTCAATATTGATTGGCTTGTATATCCAAATATGTTCTGATCCTTTTTTTGTTTCTTTCCATTCATAACCCCAGTTTGTAGTAAAGGACTTTAATTGGTAATAATTTAAACGGTCAATGTAAGAATTATTTAAGGAGAAATTACTGCGTACGTTTTGTCGGTAAGACTGCTTTTTAGGAACAAAGGGTATTAATAAATTAGGGAAGCTATAGGAATGACTCACATTCCACAAAAGGGTTTGTGTTAAATCTCGACCGTCGTTATTAATATTCAATTCAATACCAGTTCTTAAACTAGTAACCGATGGGATTGATTTCTTTTGTACGTTTCTGTCTCGGTAAGTAAAATTGGTTGACAAGCCTAATAAGTTACCTGCGCCTAGTTGTGCGGTGTTTCTACTACCTTCTAAGTCAATGCTATAGCTGTGCCTTAATGCAGGTAGTAAAAAGTAATGTAGGTATACACTGTCATGTTGCAAGGAAGTCCTAGCATCAATTTGTTGCCAGGCACCTAAACTGCTGAAATTATTTAAGGTCTGATAAAACATACTCTCGTTGAACAAATCACCCTTCCTTATAATTGACTGTTCCTCGAATAAATTTGTTTTAAATTTTGGTTTATTATATTGATGAATAATAAGG
>JBEDKT010000037.1:0-4938 GCA_041172025.1 Bacteroidota bacterium | reverse complement strand
ACTGCACCTATATAAAAGGAATAACGAATATTGTCCGCAACACCTGTTATTCCAGCTTCTTGCGAATAACCCATTTTAGCCAGCAAAGAAGGTAATGCAGAACCTGCAACTGCTCCAATACCAATTAAAAAAGTTTGAATAGCAAACCCACTGGTCCTTTGCGAGTCAGGCAAATTGTCTGCCACTAAGGCCCTAAAAGGTTCCATGGACACATTAAAAGAAGCGTCCATTATCATAACCATTGCAGCTCCCATCCAAAGTGCAGGAAGTATAGCAGTTAATAAGCCTGAGTTTGGTAAAATGACTAACGCAACCGATGACAAAATTGCACCTACTAAAAAGTAAGGTTTTCGGCGTCCTACTTTATTCCAAGTTCTGTCACTATAATGACCAATAATGGGTTGAACAATCATTCCTACAAGTGGTGCGACAATCCAAAACATAGGCAATTGTTCCACATCAGCACCAAAGCTGCGTAGAATTCTTGATGTATTTCCGTTTTGAAGTGCAAATCCAAACTGAATACCCATAAATCCAAAACTCATTAATACAATTTGGACTAAAGACAATTTCGGTTTGGGCTGAATTAAATGTTGGGGGCTAGTACTTTCCATAGCAATTCGATTCGTTTTTTTTAAAATTTATTAAATCATATAACCGTTAGGGATAACGGCTCCTTTTTTTATAACAACAATTCCATCTTTAATGGTATACAAAGGGTGGTCGGTCTTTTCTAAATGCGCCCCTCCTTTTATATGAACATCATTTCCAATAGAACAGTTCTTGTCAACAATAGCGTCTTCAATTACGCAACGTTCCCCTATGCCTAATATAGGTTCTCCTTTTTCATTTTTTTTATTAATCTGTTCAATTGTTTCATAATAATCACATCCCATAATATATGAATTCTTAATAATTGAATCCTGCCCTATCCTGGACCTTATACCAATAACCGATTGGGATATGGAAGCAGCATGAATAATAGATCCTTCTGCAATAATAGCTTTATTAATCATGGTTCCACTAATTTTTGCAGGGGGTAACATTCTAGATCTTGTATATACAGTTTTTGCACTATCGAATAAGTTGAACGGAGGGATTTCGTCGGTTAAGGCAATATTCGCTTCAAAGAAAGAATATATATTTCCTATATCCGTCCAATAACCGTCATACTGATAACTTAAAACTTTGTACTGCTCAATTGAATCTGGAATAATTTCCTTTCCAAAATCAGTTGCTTGTGCGTGCACTTCATTTAATAATTTATATAAGATATCCTTATTGAAAACATAAATTCCCATGGAGGCTAAATAGTTTCTCCCTTTTGATTGCATCAAAGCTCCTGTATCACTTAACCAATCGGGCAATAATTCTTTATTAGGTTTTTCTATAAATGAGGTAATAATATTTTCGTTATCCGCTTTCAAAATACCAAATTCCGATGCTTCTCTTTCTGCTACAGGAATAGTTGCAATACTTATTGCTGCGCCACTTTCTTTGTGAGCTCGGATCATTTCACTAAAATCCATTTGGTACAATTGGTCACCACTTAATATAAGTACATACTCAAAATCCATTTTATCTAAATGCCTTAACGACTGCCTAACCGCGTCGGCAGTACCCTGAAACCAACCCGGATTGTCGGGAGTTTGTTCGGCCGCAAGAATGTCTACGAAGCCAGAACTAAAAGAACTAAAATGATACGTGTTTTTTATGTGCTGATTTAAGGACGCGGAATTGAATTGCGTCAATACAAAGATTCTATTTAAGTTACTGTTAATGCAATTGCTAATTGGTATGTCCACCAAACGGTATTTCCCGGCAATAGGCACGGCTGGTTTTGACCTGCTTGCAGTTAAAGGCGATAGCCGTGAGCCAGCTCCTCCTCCAAGAATAATGGAAATAGTTTCTTTCGCAAAATTTTTCATAACCTAGCTATTATAATTATTAAGAAATAGATTCATAAACATTTTTGTATTCATGCACTACCGCCTCCCAACTATGGTCAATATTCATTGCCAATTGAACCATTTTTAACATTTGATTTTTATCCTGAAAAACTGATATTGCTCTTTCTATTGAATGCACAATATCCTGCTCGTTAGCATGTATAAAACGAATGCCAAATCCACCGGGGTCACCCATATCAACCACTGTGTCGTGCAGCCCGCCTGTATCGCGCACCATTGGAATAGTGCCATAACGCAATGCGTACATTTGATTCAACCCACAAGGTTCCACCCTACTTGGCATTAATAAAAAGTCGGCAGCTGCGTATGCTTCATGTCCCACTTTTTCGTCGTAACCGATATACGTATTGTAATTCCCTGGATATAATTGTACTAAATAATTTAAAGCCGACTCGACGGCTGTGTCACCTGTTCCAATTATTAAAAAATTAGCGCCGCAATTTGTTTTATCCAATGCGTGCTGAATAGCGCCCGGTAATACATCCGCTGCTTTTTCTCCAACAAATCGGCCAATAAAGACTATTAAGGGTTTGGAAATATCCAAATTGTATTTTGCACAAATGGCTGCTTTGTTTTTTTGTTTACCTGTTATCACCCCTTCAACATTATAATGAAAAGGGATCATTGGGTCAGTAGCAGGGTTCCATATTTCGTTATCAATACCATTTAAAATGCCTAGGCATTTATTTTGCTCATATTCAAACAAAGTTTCTAGTCCATTGGACTGATGTGTAAGTTGAAGCATATAGGTTTTACTGACTGTAGTCACTTTGTCTGCACATTTAATACCAGTTGCTAGTGAATTTACACAATCATTCCATTCTAATAACCCCTTCTTCCATAAATCCCATTTAGGCAAAAGTGCCGTTTTGTCCCAACCCATTGAACCATGGTATTGAGCATTATGGATGGTTAGTACGGTCTTAATATTTTGCATTTTTTGATAATCATAGCAATGCTTCATCATAAAAGGCACTAATGCTGCCTGGTGGTCATGGCAATGAATTAAATCAGGCAGCCGCTCCCAATGCGCAATCCAGTCCACAGCAGCTATTTGGTAACCAATGAACCTATCCGTGTCGTCGGGGTAGCCATATATTTTAGGCCTATCTAATAAGCCTAGGATATCAACTAAGTATAGTTCATAACCTAGTTTGCCTGTTTTCTCTTTGATAATTGTATAATCAAAAACCCAAGTGCCTAAACGTGAAGTTCCTTTAAATTGTACGTCCCATTCATTGTTGAGCAAAAATGGTGTCTTGTACATGGGCATTATTACCATTGCATTATCACCCATCTTAGTTTGATATTTTGGCAAAGCACCTACCACATCTCCAAGCCCTCCGGCTTTCGCCATTGGATAGCATTCTGCACTTAAATGTACTATAACCATCGTCGCAATGAAATTTGATTAAATTTACTTAATAGTATTTAGAATTCAATCAACTATTTTATTGATTTACAGAAGAATTTTAAGTATTTTAGATCTCGCTTTAACGTTAAACCAAAGATTGCCATGAGCCAAACTAAACAACCTACAAACACTGGTGCCCTAACCACACTAATTGTAGTTTTCTTTTTCTGGGGATTTATTGCTGCAGGGAACAGTGTTTTTATTCCTTTTTGTAAAAATTATTTTGGATTAGACCAGTTCCAAAGCCAGTTAATTGACTTCGCATTTTATTTAGCCTATTATATCGGTGCATTAGGCTTATTCGCCTATGGTGCATTTGGAGGCAAGGACCTTGTTGGAAAATGGGGGTATAAGAAGAGTATTGTCTATGGACTATTATTTTCTGCACTAGGTGCCGCTGCTATGATTGTAGCAGTTAACGGAAACACATTCGCTGGAATGTTAGTGGGATTATTTATTGTTGCATTAGGTTTTTCACTTCAACAAACTGCTGCACAACCTTTTGCTATTTCATTAGGCGACCCTTCAACAGGTACTAGCCGGGTGAGTTTGGGAGGTGGTATTAATTCTTTCGGAACTTCTATCGGACCAATTGTAGTTGCCTTTGCTTTGTTTGGCACAGCTGCCGCAATCACAGACGATCAAATTAAAACCTTAAGCTTAAGCAAGGTTATTACTTTATATTCTGCAGTTGGATTACTTTTTATTGCTGCTGCTGCTTTGTTCTATTTTTCAAAAAAAGTACCAGACGGTATTTCTGAAGAAAAAGTAGAACCCGCTCAAAAAGCTTTGTACTTGTTGTTAATTATGACAGGTGTGCTAATTGCTATGTTTGTCCCAATTTTTGATAGTTACAAAATTGACGCCACTATACTTTCTGATATTGAAAAACACAATTTAGAAACCTACCGTTTAAAATGGTTGTTTGGTGCTTTAGCAACTGTTGTTGTTGGTTTACTAGTTGCTAATTTTGCGGCACAAAAAAATGAAAACGGATGGGGAGCAATGAAGTATCCACAATTAGTATTGGGCATGTTGGCCTTATTTATTTACGTAGGTGTGGAAGTTACAATCGGTTCCAACCTTGCTGAATTATTAAGACAAGACGATTTCGGTGGCATTCCGTCTTCAAGTATTGCGCCTTATATTTCAATGTATTGGGGAAGTATGATGATTGGAAGATGGACAGGTGCCATTAGTGCATTTGAATTCAAGTCAAAGACAAATAAAATATTGACTTTCATAGTTCCTATTGTTGCGTTTGGAGTAGTAATAGGATTGAATAGTATTGCTCAATATGACATGAGTCCATTGTATTGGTATATTATTTGTGTATTCATTCAAATATTTGCATTTTACATTAGTCAAAATAAACCAGCTAAAACCTTAATGGTATTTAGTATTCTTGGCTTAGTGGCAATGTTGACAGGTATTTTCACAACTGGTAATATTGCAATTTATGCATTCTTAACAGGCGGTTTAGCTTGTTCAATTATGTGGCCTTCTATTTTTACTTTGTCTATTGCAGGTTTAGGAAAATACACAACCGAGGGT
>JBEDKT010000036.1:0-5238 GCA_041172025.1 Bacteroidota bacterium | reverse complement strand
GTTTTTTTTCTAGACTCACTACCTTTTGAAACAACTCGCCATTAGAAGCTATCAGATTTCTCATTTGAACAAACGCTTCCATGATTTGTATACTTATTTTAATAGCAATTGTACTCCTTACAACTGCTGACAACATAGCAACACCTTGTTCAGTAAATACATATGGAAGGTGCCTTCGCCCCCCATATATTAAACTTGAGGTGCCAAATTGGTACTTCAAGTTTTCCCACTCCTCTTTTTCAATTTTAAACATAAAAGTATTAGGGAATCTTTCTAGATTTCTCTTTACAAGCCTATTTATTTGTTTTGTTTCTACATTATATAAATCAGCAAGATCACTATCTAACATTACTTGATTGCTTCTAAGCGAAAATATTCTAATCCCTATTCCTTCAATACCCTTTTCTAGTTCACTTTTCATTACGCAATTATTAATTTGCACAATATATTAATTCAATAAAATACAATTAAAGGTATAAATACGCTGGCAGGCGTGCCAAGTATAAAATAAAGAACCCCGTATTTTTTCAATATCGGGGTTCTTTATTTACAATCTTACTATTTAAAATTTGGCAGGAGTACCGAATTTTGGAATTGATTTTTTTATAAAGGCACGTAGGTGGTCATTACTTGTTGCTAAATCTTCTTTACGCAAATACATCATGTGCCCACTTTTGTATCCTTCCCAAAACATTCTGTCTTGAATTTTTCCTGCAGGGTCCATCTGCCACATATTATACTTTGCATTAAAATAGTCACAAGCACCGTCATAATAACCCGATTGTACTAATACATTTAAGTAAGGATTTTCCATCATGGCAAGGCGTAAGTCCTCTCCAGTGTGGTTATTGGTGTTATCCCAAGGCGAAGTAGGCCCAAATATGTAATAGTTTAAATCGGTATTGTAACCAAGTTCATCCCTTAAATAAATATTTATTGCTGGCGTAAATGAATGTTCCCATGAAACTAATTCTGCATTATAGTCGGGCCTTTCTCCAGCATCTTTTTTGTCTATTCCAATATAACGCGAATCCAGCCTTCCAATAGTTTTACCCTGATCACGTAATAATTCTTTCCAGAAATAATCAAAAGGAATTTCGAGATTTTGTTGTGCAACTTGTGTTTCTCCTATACCAATATAAGTAGCTAATTTTTTTACAATTTCTTTTCGCTTATCTGCATTTAGCGCACCACCTTGTGCAATAGCTGGTAACAATTCATTTACCGCAAAGGATTCTACTTCAGGTAAAAAAGTAGTCAATTCTTTTGCTTGAAAAGCTGCTGATAATTTTTTATGGTACCATGCAGTTGCTGCCATGTAAGGCACACGTAACGCAGCACTAGCAGGGCCTTCACGTTTAATACCTAAGTCGGTTGGGGATACTAATATAACGCCATTTAAAAACATCCAATGTCTGTTTTGTAATTCTAATGACAAACCAGAAACGCGTGTTGTACCATAGCTTTCACCAATTAAAAACTTAGGACTTGCCCAACGTTTTTCACGGCCTACAAATGTGTTTATCCAGTCGGCTAAATATTTAACATCGGCATTTACACCAAAAAACTTTGAGGTAGGAACCGACTTGTCTAGTATGCGCGAAAAACCAGTATTTACTGGATCGATATATACAATATCGGCTACATCCAAAATTGACTGAGGATTGTCTTCAACACCATATGGTTGTATAGGATAGCCTTCGTCGTCAATTCTTAATTTTTTAGGACTTGTATAGCCAATATGCATCCAAACGCTTGCCGTTCCAGGGCCGCCATTAAATGATATCACCAATGGGCGTTCTTCTTTATTTGTTACGTCTGTTCTTTCATAATACACATAAAACAAACCCGCAATTGCTTTTCCTTCCTCATCCCAAACGGGAATAGTGCCTGACACCACCTTGTAAGGTACTTTTTGGCCTTTTATGGTCACTTCCCCTTTCTTTTCGGTTTTAGATTCTAAAGAAAGTGCACGTTTAAACTTTGGGTTTTTGTCTACTCCCTTATCGGAAGGCTCCTCGTTACTATTTTTTTGCGCTTGCACGAACAAGGCAGAAAGTACCAATAAATAAGTAAATAGTTGCTTTTGCATATTGCGATTTTTAGTAAGTGTGAATTTTATTCCATTAAATATACGGCATATTAATAGTTACAAACGAACCGTTAGTATAATTATTTAATTAGGGAGTATTTCATTAAATTTGAGCATGTCAGACAGCCTTCATAAAGTAATTATATTAACTGCACCATCGGGTGCGGGAAAAACTTCCATTACTAAATATTTATTGGAACATTTTCCAAAGCTTGCTTTTTCGGTTTCGGCTACAACGCGTGCACCCAGGGGAAACGAGCAAGATGGCGTTGACTACCACTACATTTCACTTGAAAAATTTGAAGGCTTAATTAAAGAAAATGAATTCTTAGAATACGAAATGGTTTACGAAGGTGTTTACTATGGCACACTTAAATCGGAATTGGACCGTATTTGGAGTTTAGGAAAAGTACCGGTTTTAGATATTGATGTGAAGGGCGCTTTGCATGTTCAGGAACAATTAGGGGAAAAAAGTATTTCTCTTTTTATAATGCCTCCTTCTATTGACGTATTAAGGGAAAGGTTACAAAACAGAAAAACAGAAACAGCCGAAAGTATGCAAACGCGACTTAACAAAGCTGAATACGAGATTGGCTTTAGCAATAAGTTTAATGCAATTATAAAAAACGAAGTACTCGAAACTGCTTGCATTGAAACAGCTGAAATACTTAAAAAATTCTTGGGTCCCGATTTTACTAAATAAATTAAAACATTCTTACTATGTCTTTGCAAGGAAAAACAGTTTTTATAACAGGCGGAAGCAGGGGCATAGGAAAAGCCATTGCTTTAAAATTAGCAGGTGCCGGCGCTAATATTGTGATTGCTGCTAAATCGGTGGAAGAAGATCCCCGACTTGGAGGTACTATTTATTCCGCCGCTGCTGAAGTGGAAGCCTTAGGGGTGAAAGCCTTGGCGGTGCAAGTGGATATTAGAGACGAAGCGCAAATTGCCGCTGCAATTGAAAAAACAGTGGCTACTTTTGGAGGCATTGATATTGTAATTAATAATGCAAGTGCCATTCAATTAACAGATACAGAAAATACGCCTAGCAAACGTTTCGATTTAATGCATAGTATTAATGTGCGCGGTACTTTTTTAGTGGTGCAACATGCTTTGCCTTATTTAAAAAAATCGAGTCACGCTCATATTCTTACTTTATCTCCTCCTATTAACCTAGACCCAAAATGGCTTGGACCACATGTGGCATACACTATTACTAAATACGATATGAGTATGATGACCATTGGATGGGCTGCCGAATTTAAAGACGACGGTATTGCTTCAAACTCACTATGGCCGCGTACTACAATTGACACTGCTGCTGTAAGAAATTTATTGGGCGGGGAAGTGCTAGCTAATATGAGCCGCACTCCTGCTATTTTAGCAGATGCTGCATTGTATATTCTTTCAAAAGAAAAATTACAATACACGGGTAAAACTTTTGTGGACGAAGAAGTATTAGCTGCAGAAGGTATTACCGACTTGTCACACTATAATGTTGTGCCTGGCGCAACACTATTCACTGATTTATTTTTATAAGTGTTCCTATTTAATAAAATATTTTAATCCTGTTTATGAAAAGAATATTATTTTTTGGCTGCGTATTTATTACTTTAACCAGCGCTGCTCAAAAAAAAGTAAAGCTTAGTCCTGAGGTATCAAAAATTAATGCCAATAAAGAATTAGTGACTAACGCATTAAATGCTAGTTACGAAAGCGATAAAAAAACTGCATTACAAATTTGGGATTTTGCAGAAATGGGTTATAAAGAAACCAAGAGTGCTGCTTTGCATGTGGAGCATTTAAAAGAAGCTGGGTTTGCTGTAGAAACAGGCGTGGCTGGCATCCCAACTGCTTTTGTTGCCACTTATGGAACTGGACAACCTGTAATTGCTATACTAGCCGAATATGATGCTTTGCCAGGTTTAGCGCAAACTACTAGTCCTGAAAAAAATCCTATTGCGGGTAAAAATGCTGGGCATGGTTGTGGTCACCATTTATTTGGTACGGCAAGTGTGTCTGCAGGTATTGCAATAAAAAAATTAATTGACGAAAAAAAATTAACCGGTACTATTAAAGTATTTGGTTGCCCAGCCGAAGAAGGTGGTAGTGGAAAAGTGTATTTAGTGCGTGCGGGTTTATTCAACGACGTGGATGCTGTTATACATTGGCATCCCGATGACGTGAATGCAGTTAATACTGCTGGCGCTTTAGCCAACAAGTCGGCTAAGTTTCGCTTTTATGGTATTTCAGCACACGCTTCCGCTTCGCCAGACCAAGGACGTTCTTCACTTGATGCAGTAGAAGCAATGGACAATATGGTAAATATGATGCGCGAACATATTCCGCAAGAATCGAGAATTCACTATGTTATTACAAGTGGTGGTAAAGCGCCAAATGTTGTTCCCGATTTTGCAGAAGTATATTACTACGTACGTCATCCAAAACGCGATGTGGTACTTGATATTTTTGACCGCATTGAAAAAGCTGCACAAGGTGCTGCACTTGGCACTGGCACCACTATGAAATATGAAATCATTGGCGGCACACACGACTTATTAATGAATAAAACATTGAACGAAGTAATGCAAGCGAACTTAGATAAAGTGGGCGGGGTTGTTTACACAGATGCTGAAAAAACATTTGCTGAAAAAATACAACCTACTTTTTTTGCAAAAGCACCTGCTATTGAAACTGCTGCAACCGTTAAGCCACTTAGTTATATTAACGACGGCAACAATGGTTCTACCGACGTGGGGGATGTTAGTTATACCAAGCCTACTGTTGGTTTGCGTGCTGCAACTTGGGTGCCTGGCACACCGGCTCATAGTTGGCAAGCCGTTGCTGTAGGTGGCACAGAAATTGGTACAAAAGGAATGTTGGTTGCGAGTAAAACAATGGCTTTAACGGCTATTGATTTAATGAGCAATCCTGAATTAATTAAAAAGGCGACTGATGAATTTAAGCAAGCCGTTGGTGATTACAAATACAAAGCTTTATTAGGCGATAGGCCTCCTGCTTTAAATTATAGAGACTAACAAAAAAGGGCTACTCGTTTGAGTGGCCCTTTTTTTGTATTGTATAAATTAGTCATTAAAATTCTCAGGTCTCATTTGAGGGAAGAATAATACATCTTGTATAGATGG
>JBEDKT010000035.1:0-3295 GCA_041172025.1 Bacteroidota bacterium | reverse complement strand
GGCATTACTCACAGGAGAAACTGTTTATAAAACGCAGTTGCCGGCAATTGGATTTTTGCTAATAGGTAATGAGTCAAAAGGCATTAGAGAAAATTTAAAACAATTCATAACCAATCCTATTGCTATTCCAAAGTTTGGAGGCGCTGAATCCTTAAATGCTGCTGTTGCAACGGGAATTTTACTTTCGCATTGGAGAAATAGATAATACTATCCCCGACTAGTTAAATTGAACCGCTTTGGCTGGGGATATTTTCTTAATCCAAAGTGTAGGAATTAAAAACGAGACATAGCTAACTATTGCGGTCCCTATGATGACCATTCCAATTTGCATTAGGTTCATTTTTACAGGAAGTGCTTTTATAAAGTAAGCTGCCTCGTCCAATTGAATAAAGCCAAATTGCTGTTGAAGCAGGCCAATGCCTATTCCTAGGAAACTGCCAATTCCAATACCCATCCAACAAATAAAACTTGCTTGGTATAAAAATATTTGTCGAATCAAATTTTGACTAGCACCCATTGCAGTGAGTGTTCCAATCATTGGGATACGTTCAAGCATTAAAATAAACAAACAAGTTAGTAGGTTTACAACTGCTATAAGTAATAAAATGGTAACTGTTACATTTCTATTTATAGTTTGAACGCCAATCCAATCAAAAATTTGTGGGTAGTAATTTGATATTGTAGTTGCAACCCAGTTTTCTGGCAACATTTTTTGTAGGCTGTCATTTGTTGCGTCAATACTTTCATTACTTGCTAATGAAACAGTATACCCTTCGACATAATTAGGTGCCTTATTAATTTGCTGTAAATTTTTCAAATCCAGTAATACGAATTGCTTATCGTAGTCGTCCATTCCTGAATGATAAAATCCAACCACTTTTAGTTTTCTTTGTTGGACAGCCCCGTTATTTATAAAATATAAACGCACAAAACTATCTAATGGAATATTTAATTTAGTAGCTAGTATGTCAGAAATTATTATTTCATTATTAATGCTATCATGTTTAATTGTATGTATTTTCTTGCCCTTTGACAAAAAGGGGATAGCAACTTCGCTTGGGTTACCTTTTGCCATTACCCCTTCAATGTCTTGCCCGTAGGAGAGTACGGTTGACTGCGTAATAAATGGCGTAATGCTTTTTACATTCGGCAATTGCTTAATAGCGTTTATCGTTTCTTGATTATGTAAAAGGGGTTCACCACTTACCGAGCTAATTCTAATTTGTCCCCAAAAAGAATACACTTTACCTGCAATGCTTTCTTGAAACCCATTTACGATAGACAATGTAAGCAGTATTGCGGCAACACTAATTGCAGTAGCTGCTATAGATAAGCGTACGATAAATCGGGTGTAGCTTTTTTGTTTTTGGAAGCTTATTTTTTTCGCTATTTCAAAAGCAGTAGACAAATGGTAAATTTTCATCAAATCTAGTTTTTTCTGAGTACATATTTCAATTAATGGACTAGTTTCGTAGGATACTAATAACATAAAGCATGTTTACTAGGAAATTCTTACTGTTTCTAATTTCAATAGGCATTGTTGGGCCAATTTTTAGCCAAAATAATCCCGACGTTATATATGACAGCGCCATTCACACTGTAAGGGTTCACCCTGCAAATGCACCCTTAGCTATGCCTATAATTTCATTAAATGAGTTAAGGCCGTTACAAATAAGTTTTGACGACTTTAATGCAAATTATCAAGACTATTATTATTCAGTCGAATTAATGAGTGCCCAATGGACTGCTGTGCAACTATCCCCATTTGATTACTTGCAGGGGTTTAACCAAAATAAAATTAATGAGTATTCAGTTTCTTCCATAGCCACTCAGCGTTACTTTCATTATCAGTTTTCATTTCCTAATGCAAATTGTAAGCCTAAACAATCGGGTAATTATATTATTAAAGTGTATAAAAATGGAAATACGAGCGAAGTTATTTTTACAAGTCGTTTTTATGTAGTGGACAATCAGGTTGCTATTTCAGCAACTGTTCAATCCCCTTTTGACGGGAATATTTCAAGAACCCATCAGCAAATAAAAGCTATTGCAGACGTAAAAAAAATACCCTACCTGCAGCCTGATCAAATTAAACTTCAAGTGATTCAAAATTTTAATTACAACGATGCACAAACTATTGATGCACCAACTTTTATTAGGGATAATAAGTTAGAATACAATAGGGAAGGGCAATTTGTATTTCCTGCTGGGAAAGAAGCTAGATGGCTGGATTTGCGCAGCTTAAGATTAGCATCTGACAGAATATATAAGTTCGAATCAATAAATAATCAAACCATTGTTTACTTAAAGCCTGATATTTCAAGAGCGGATATGGCCTATTATACATTCAACGACTTGAATGGTAATTATATGATTTCAAATTCCGAATCTTTAGAAAGCGACTATCAGAATGATTATGCAAAAGTGGTATTTACTTACATGCCATCGGGCAAGTTGCCTTTTGTTGGACAAAATTTGTACTTACAAGGCGCATTAACTAATAATTTACTTGACCAAAAAGCATTGATGGTGTTTAATGCAAAACTTGGCTTGTATCAAAAAACCTTATTATTGAAACAGGGGTATTATAGCTATAATTACGTGTTGAGGGAATCTTCCGCTGCGAAGGAAAATACGGCTGACGCAATTGTAGCCATGGATGACTATACCGAAACAGAAGGAAACCACTGGGAAACAGAGAACAACTATACGCTTTTCCTTTATTATAGGGCTCCGGGAGCTAGAAATGACCAAATTATTGGTTACGTGACCTTTAGTTCCACCCAAGGCTGGTAGTTTAAAACTTGCTTAATAGCACTTTGTGAATCCCTCTATTTGTCCTACATTTGCACCGGCAGGTCTTACACGACCAGCTCCTGCCGAACCTCCCCAGGGTAGGAATACAGCAAGGATAGGCGGTTGAGCGGTGCGATGTGAGTAGCCTGCCACTTTTTTTTAATTAGTGGCATTTTTTTTGACAAGTATAAAAGTAAAACATGAAATTTTTTATCGACACGGGTAATTTAGCTCAAATTAAAGAAGCCAATGAATTGGGTATTTTAGATGGTGTTACAACAAACCCTTCTTTAATGGCTCAGGTTGGTGTGAAAGGGGAAGCTGCAATTGCCGCACATTACAAAGCAATTTGTGATATAGTGGACGGGGACATTAGTGCAGAAGTATTGTCTACCGATTTTGCCACAATGGTGGAAGAAGGTAAAAAATTGGCTGCTATTCACCCAAACATTGTAGTGAAAGTACCCATGGGTACTTTCACTACAATGTTTGGGTGAAT
>JBEDKT010000034.1:0-4948 GCA_041172025.1 Bacteroidota bacterium | reverse complement strand
AAACACCTTTATTTTTAATGCTTGATGGTGTTACGGATGTTAGGAATATAGGTGCTATAAGTAGAAGTATACATTGCTGTGGGGCACAAGCTTTAATTATACCTGACAAAGGCGTAGGTGCTTTAAATGAAGAAGCATTTAAAAGTAGTGCAGGTGCACTTGAGCATATACAAGTAATACGGGTGAATAGTTTATTAAAAGCAATTGACAGTTTACACTTAAATGGCATCCAGGTTTTCACCAGTGAAATGCGTGCCGATAAAAATGTGCATGAATTAGATTTATCTATTCCGTCTTGTATTATAATGGGTGATGAAGGCCGAGGTGTAACCCCTTTTTTAGCAAAAGCTGCTGATTTTTTCTTTAAAATTCCAATGGCAACAAATTTTGATTCATTCAATGTATCAGTTGCTGCAGGTATAGTTTTGTATGAAGCAATGAAGCAAAGAATGTTTCCTGCAAATAAATAATTAGCGGTATGAGCCAAGTAAAATTTAAGTTAACGTTGACGCCTAAGGCAGCTAAATGTCCAATTGGGTATCCCGATAAACTTTTTTTAATTGGTTCTTGTTTTACTGAAAACATTGGAGCGAAACTAGCCTACCACCAGTTTGAAATTTTAGAAAACCCACATGGAGTATTATTTAATCCTGTAAGTGTGCATAATGCCCTTCAAGACTTCATAAACAATAAACAATATACTGCTGCCGATTTATTTTTATTGAATGACGTTTGGAATAGTTGGAACCATCATAGTCGTTTTTCGGGTGTCACTCAGCAAGAAGCATTGGATAAAATTAATGCGTCCATACAGCAGGCACATATTTTTTTGAAAAGTGCAAAGCATATCATGATAACCCTAGGTTCTTCCTGGTTATACAAATTGAATGAACAAGCCCCTGATGGTAAAATGCAAGTGGTTGCGAATAATCATAAAGCACCGGCTGCTTGGTTTGATAAAGCATTGATGCAGCCCAATGCGTTAATACAATTACTCGGACAAACCGTTGAGTCGCTTAAAAAATTCAATCCTGGTTTACAAATCATATTTACAATAAGCCCGGTAAGGCATTTAAGAGAAGGGTTAGTAGAAAACAATAGGAGTAAAGCAGTTTTAATACATTCGGTGCATGAAGTACTTGCAGCACAAACTCAAGTTGCTTATTTCCCAGCCTACGAATATGTAATGGACGATTTACGCGATTATAGGTTTTATTCGGAGGATTTAGTACATCCAAATTATGCTGCTACCCAATATGTATGGGAACAGTTTGTAACAAGCTATATGACCGAAGATACGCAAGCTATTATGCGACAAGTTGCTGAAATACAATTAGCAATGCAGCATAAACCATTTTTTGTTGGTTCTTCGGCACACCAAAAATTTCTAACTTCCTGTATCGCGAAAACGGAGCAGCTAATGGCATTGTATCCGTTTTTACCCCTTACGCAACACCTTGTATTTTTTAAAGGACAAGTTGCCAAATAATTCTTAATTTAGAAGTCTAAATTTTAGACATGCGTATATTGCCATTTGTCACGTCAGCTGTTGTTACAGTTGGTCTTGTATTTGCCCTAAACATTCAATTGAAGTTAGGCGGATCGAAAGCCCCAAGGTTAGGTTATTTTTTATCTCCTCAACACGGATTTTGGAAGAACGCTGAAAAGGTAACTGCCGATTTTAATGCGGAATTGGTTGCCAATGAATTAAAAGGCGATGTAGAAGTAATTATTGACGACCGTTTAGTTCCTCATATATATGCCGACCATGACGAAGACGCTTATTTCGTTCAAGGGTATTTACATGCTAAGTTTAGATTATGGCAAATGGACTTTCAAACGCGTGTAGCATCTGGCCGCTTAAGTGAGATTGCAGGTGCCGACAAATTACCCATTGATCGTTTTTTTAGAAGGTTGGGAATGGTGTATGGCGCAGAACAAACTGAAGCTTATATTAATGCAACTAACCCTGTTATGAAAGCAACACTGGACGCTTATACTGCTGGTGTGAATGCTTACTTAAAACAATTAGATCCTGCTGACTTGCCCTTTGAATTTAAATTGATGAACTATGCTCCTGAGCAGTGGACTCCCAAAAAGACTTATTTGTTTTTAATGTTCATGTCTTACGATTTAACAGGACGTTCAGCTAGCGCCGATTTACAATTAACTAATACAAGGGATTACCTTGGATACGATTTATTTGAAAAATTGTATACCAATCAACAAGATTCTTTGGACCCCATTATACCAGCCGGAACTGCTTATGCTACACCATTTATGGTGCCGGTAAAACCAGCTACGGCTAACTTGGCTTATTTACGTATGCCTAATGACGCGTTGGCTTTTAATAAACCAACTATTGAAATGCCAGAAGCCCCTGACAAAAACAATGGAAGTAATAACTGGGCAGTTGCAGGAAGTAAAACTAAATCAGGAAGACCAATTTTAGCAAGTGACCCACATTTAGGATTGAATTTGCCATCACTTTGGTACGAAGTGCAAATCACTACTCCAACACATAGCACTTATGGCGCTAGTTTCCCAGGTTCACCTGCTGTGATTATAGGATTTAATGACAGCCTTGCTTGGGGTGTGACAAATGCAGGCCGTGATGTATTAGATTATTATGAATTAAAATTTAAGGATACTACTCAAAATGAATATTGGTATAATGGTGCATGGAAGGCTACTACTAAACGAGTAGAAGTGATAAAGGTAAAAGACAGTGCCGATGTGGTTGAAAATATTGCAATGACACATTGGGGACCTACTATGTTTGATGCGCACTATACAACGCCACAGTCAAAGGGACGTACTTTAGCTGTTCAGTGGACAGCCTTTACGCCATCGGGCGGTGTAGAAGCATTTTATCAATTAAATAGAGCAAAGAATTTTGACGACTATATGAAGGCAATTTCCTTATGGAAATGTCCTGGACAAAATTTTGTTTTCGCTAGTAAAACAGGAGACATTGCTATAAAGCAACAAGGTAATTTTGTGGCACGTTGGGAACGCCAGGGTGATTTTATTATGCCAGGAGAAGACACTGCCTATGCTTGGCAAGGTATAATTCCTTCGGAAGAAAACCCAATGATCAAAAATCCTGAACGTGGCTTTGTAAGCAGTGCCAATCAAAAATCAACTGATGCAACATACCCTTATTATTTAGGTACGGCTTCGTCCTTTCCTTTATACCGTGGTATTAGTGTGAACAAGCGTTTAACTACAATGAACCAAATTACGGCACAGGATATGCAAGGTTTACAAACCGACAACTACAATGTATTTGCCGAAACAGCACGTCCGGCTTTAATGAAATTTATTCAAATGAATGAATTAAGTACTTCGGCACAACGCATGGTAAATACAATGAACGCTTGGAATTTATATAACAATGAAAATGAAACAGGTATTACGGTGTTTAAAGTAATTTGGGATAGTGTGGAACAAGCTGTATGGGGTGATGAATTAGCGGGGTCACCAATTCCATTAACAAAACCAGAAGCTTTTGTATTACTTGACCAAATGAATAAGGATACCAATTTTGTGGTAGCCGACGATATTCGTACAAAAAATAAAATAGAGTCATTAAAAGAACAAGTAAAATTAGGCATTGAAAATGCCACTGCAGCTTTGTTGACTTTAGAAAAAGAAAACAAACTAGCCTGGTCGGCGTTTAAGGCAACACGTGTATTGCACTTAACAAAAATGCCGGCTTTGAGTAGGTTAAACCTACCAATTGGTGGTGGCGTAAACATTGTAAATGCGACCAGTGAAAATCATGGACCAAGCTGGAGAATGATTGTGCATTTGACCGATGAAATTGAAGCTTATGGTTTGTACCCTGGGGGGCAAAGTGGTAATCCTGGTAGTCCTTATTATGACACTTTTATTGATTATTGGGCTGCTGGTAAATACTACCGCTTATTATTCTTCCCTAAGGAAAAGTTAGTCGCAACAGGGAAGGCTAAGTGGACTATAAAATTCAAAAAGGCAACTGCTTAATTATTGCTCACAAAAATTAAAATCATTCAAATGAAATTCATTATATCTATTTTACTATCGGCTTTATTAACTTATGCAGTTGGCATTTATGGTAACCTTCCTTGGTGGAGCTTTGTAATCACTAATTTAATTATTGCTATTGCTTTACCCATTAAACCTTTACAGTCTTTTGTTGCTGGAGCATTGGGTGTGGGTGCATTATGGGCAGGACTAGCATTCGGCATTGATTTAGCAAATAATCATATCCTGTCAACAAAAGTGGCTACTATTTTACCACTAGGAGGTTCCTATATAGCACTAATAGTAGTAACAGCTTTTGTGGGCGCTTTACTTGGGGGCTTGGCTTCTTTAACAGGATCCTTTGTGAGGAAATCCTAACTAAGAAAAACTTGTAACCACACAGGTTTATATATATTCAATGGCTGATTTCTATCAGCCATTGTTGTGTTTGGCATTGTATCAATTTACTTATCTTCGTGTATAATTTGCTTAATCTGTAATTGAGCTTAAATTTATTAATATGGCACAACTGCATAACCGTGTTTCCAACATTGAGTTGAAACAAAAATTGTACGAAGAAACTTTCTCAAGGACTACAATAAGTTTTTATCAGTATTTTTCAATTCCTGAGCCCACTATATTTAGAGATGAACTGTATAAGCATTTAGTTGCAATGCAAGTATTTGGGCGTATCTATATTGCAACAGAAGGTATTAACGCGCAAGTGAGTGTGCCATCGGATAATTTTGAAGCTTTTAAAAATTATTTATATTCAATACCCGCTTTAAATAACTTGCGGTTAAATATTGCGGTGAATGATAATGGGAAAAGCTTTTGGGTACTTCGTATAAAAGTGCGTGAAAAAATTGTTGCCGATGGTATTGACGATCCAACATTTAGTATGGAAAATAGAGGTAGGTATGTGAATGCACAACAAATG
>JBEDKT010000033.1:0-2669 GCA_041172025.1 Bacteroidota bacterium | reverse complement strand
GTGGATACCTTGTCCTTCCTAGCTACCCTATAAACGAATATTTTCGTAAATTTTTTGTTAAACCTACAATTTGATTTTGTGACATAATTACAGCTTTGTTACTTTGTAGTAGCATTGGTATACCTTTTGTACTTTCAAAAACAAACCATACCTAAAAAATTAACTGATATGAACTTGAATATTAAAAGTGTGCTAGCAATAATTAGTATTAGTGCTTTTACATCCATCATGAGTGTTTGGGGGTATAGTAAACTAACAAACACAACTAGTGCTTTTGAAAACGACGGCAAGCTGCCTTCCAATTATGCAAATTTCTTTAACGGGAATGCACCTTCAGCAACAGTAGATTTTACACCTGCTGCAAATACGGCCTCCCCTGCGGTTGTACATATTAAAACTAAAACAAACGCAAAACGTGTCGAAAATAATAATCAACCGAGGCAAAGAAATCCATTCTTTGATTTTTTTGGTGATGAAGATTTTGGTGACATATTTGGTGGACCTAGGATTATCCCAGAACAAAAAGCAAGTGGCAGCGGGGTTTTAATTACGGCCGATGGTTATATCGTAACTAATAACCACGTAGTAAAAGGAGCAGATGAAATTAACGTTACCCTTACAAATAAAAAAATATACAAAGCAAAAGTAATAGGAACCGATGCAAGCAGCGATATTGCTGTAATTAAAATAGAAGCTGCTGGCTTACCCTATTTGGTATATGGCAATAGCGATGAAATAAAGTTAGGACAGTGGGTGCTAGCAATTGGTTACCCGTTAAATTTAGACGTGACCATTACAGCTGGTATTATAAGTGCAAAAAACCGTTCTATTGACATTAATTCAAGACAAAGCGACCGCCCTGTAGAATCCTTTTTACAAACGGACGCTGCCGTAAACCAAGGTAATAGCGGTGGTGCGTTGGTTAATACTAGTGGTGAATTAATTGGTATTAATTCAGCAATTGCTTCTCCTACTGGTTCGTATGCAGGCTATTCATATGCTATCCCTGTGAATATTGTGAAGAAAGTGGTTACCGACCTAGTGAAATTTGGAACGGTGCAACGTGCTTACTTAGGTATCAGTTACGCGAAAGAAGGCTTGACCGAAGAAGATATCAAAAAATTAGAAACCGAATTAAACACTAAATATAAAGATGGGGATGGATTGTTGATTACAGATGTGCTTGAAGGTGGGGCTGCAAAAGCTGCTGGTATTAAAGTAGGTGATGTACTCACAAAAATAAATGGCGTGGAAATTAAAACTTCCCCTGAATTACAAGAACAAGTTTCAAGATACAAGCCAGGTGACAAAATCACATTAGTAGTAAAACGTAGTGGCAAGGAATTACCTTTCCCTGTTATTATGAAAGCAAAATTGGGCGTTACTGATTTAGCAAAAAGTAGTAAAGTAGGTGAAAAACTAGGAGGCAAATTGGAAACAGTTGACAAAACAATTTCCGAAAAGTATGACTTAGGCGGTGGCGTTGTTGTGAAAGAATTAGGTACTGGAATTTTAAGCAAAAGTAAAATTGAAAAAGGATTCGTAATTACACACTTAAACGATAAGCCTATAAAAAGTGCGGAAGAATTTTACGAAGCATTGAAACAAGTATCCACTACTTCTGTAAAATTATCAGGCATCTACCCAGGATACTTTGGTAATTATGCCTTTATCTTGAATTTGAATGATTAAAATAATTGCAGGAAGAATACTTACTAAAAATGCTCCCAAATTTGGGAGCATTTTTAGTATAGCTATAATTTTATTAGTGTTATTTTAGTTTCATTTTTTGCCAAATAGCATCCTTTTCTTCCAAGCTTATAACAGCTAAATCCAGTCCATTTTCTTTGGCGTATACTTCCATTAATTCAAAGCGGTGCTTAAACTTCTTATTCGTTTTTTCTAAGGCAGTTTCAGGATCAATTTTTAAAAAGCGGGCATAATTAATTAAACTAAAAAGTACATCTCCAAACTCGTCTTCCATTTTAGCCAAGTCATTAGCCGCAACTTCTACTTGCAACTCCTCCATTTCTTCATTCACTTTGTCCCACACTTGTTCCTTATACTCCCATTCAAATCCAACTTGTTTTACTTTCTCCTGAATACGCAATGCTTTTACCATTGCAGGTAAACTATTTGGCACTCCGCTTAATAAGGAAGTTCGGCCTTCCTTCATCTTAAGTTGTTCCCAATTCTTTTTTACATCTTCCTCGTTTTCTACTTTCACGTCCCCGTAAATATGTGGATGACGGTCAATTAATTTTTTAGAAATCCCCGCAATCACTTCTTCTAATGTAAACGCTTCCTTTTCCGACCCTAGTTTTGCATAAAACAATACATGTAATAAAATATCGCCTAATTCTTCCTTAATACCTTTCCAGTCTTCCTCAATAATTGCATCGGCTAACTCATACAACTCCTCAATGGTATTGCTACGTAATGTGTGAATGGTTTGTTTCCTGTCCCAAGGGCACTGCTCCCTTAAGGTATCCATTATTTCCACTAACCCTAAAAACTTTTCCGATAAATTGTCTTTATTCATTGTTATATATTAAAAAGAGAAAGCAAAAAGAATATTGTCATTAATACCAACATTAAAAATAGTGTCAAGCATACTAAAATAAAAAACTTTAGTATAGTTATTGAGCGTGTTTGCTGAAATTGATTGC
>JBEDKT010000032.1:0-8069 GCA_041172025.1 Bacteroidota bacterium | reverse complement strand
ACTTTCTCATAATAACGATTACGGTGAGGATATTTTTTCATTTGTAAACGGACAATACACCACCCAAGGGGGTACGCACCAGCAGGCATTCAGGGAAGCTTATGTAAAAGTTATTCGTGATTATTATAAAAAGGATTACGAAGCTTCTGATATTAGAACAAGTATTGTAGCTGCAGTTTCGGTGCGTGTGCAAGAGCCTGTTTTTGAAAGTCAGACTAAAACAAAACTAGGTTCCCAAAACGTTGCAGAGGGTGGCCCAAGTATGAAAAACTTTGTAACTGAATTTTTGGCCAAAGAGTTAGATAATTTTTTACATCGTAACCCTTCAGTTTCAGAAGCGCTTAAAAAACGCATTGAACAAAATGAAAGGGAAAGAAAAGAATTGGCAGGTATTAAAAAATTAGCGAATGAACGAGCTAAGAAAGCCAATTTACATAATAAAAAACTAAGGGATTGTCGTGTTCATTTAAATGACGAAATTCCAACAAAAAATAAAGAGCTATTTATTTCTTCGCAGAAAAATTCTACGTTATTTATTACCGAAGGAGATTCTGCAAGTGGTAGTATTACTAAATCACGAAGTGTAGACACACAAGCTGTATTTAGTTTAAGAGGTAAGCCTTTAAATGCTTTTGGATTAACTAAAAAGGTGGTTTACGAGAATGAGGAATTTAACTTGCTACAACATGCATTGAATATTGAAGATGGCCTTGATGGATTACGTTACAATCAAATTGTAATTGCTACAGATGCCGACGTTGATGGAATGCATATTCGTTTGTTAATTCTAACTTTCTTCTTGCAATTTTTCCCTGACTTAGTTAAAAGAGGCCATGTGTTTGTATTGGAAACGCCGCTATTCCGTGTACGCAATAAACAAAAGACAATTTATTGTTACGATGAAGTAGAAAAACAAGCCGCAATAAAGGAACTTGGTGCTAAGCCAGAGATTACCCGATTCAAAGGATTGGGTGAAATTAGTCCAGACGAGTTTGGTAAATTTATTGGAAGCGATATAAAACTAGATCCTGTTATTTTAGAACAAGGTGATCATATTCAACATTTGCTTGAATACTATATGGGAAAAAATACCCAAGAAAGACAGGACTTTATTATTAATAATTTAAAAGTAGAACTAGATAAAGCCAATGATACACATAGTATTTGAAACAGCTAATATAGCTGCACTAGAAGCCGCCATCGAATTAGATGAAACCCTTGCGGGCAGAATTGTTGAAATTAAAGACGATTATGCTGTAGGGCCATTATTGAATATTTATGAAACCGAAGGCTATCAAGCACGTCGTGATTGGTGGAAAAATGTTTTACAAAATTCGCCCTACGAACAACAACTTGACATAGTTGACGACAAACTAATTGTGCACGAATTAACTAGTACACTAAATGTGGACGAGAATGAACAACTTTGGATTTGGATGGGACAGAATGTTCATGACGTTTGTGGTTACTACTGGCTAATGAGTCAGTTTAAAGAATACCAAAGTAGGGTGCAAGTTTTATACTTAAACAACCTTCCTTTCTTGAATGAAAAAGGACAATTGTTTTATCCAACGCATTTAAGTCAAATACAACCTAAAGAATTTTTAAAGGCTAAGAAATTAGCACGTCCAATTACTTTAAGTGAATTTGAATTAGACCCTGATGAGTGGAAGAAAATTTGTGATGAGAATGAAGGAGTGAGATTTTTAGAAGGTGGCAAGAAAATTGTAAGTATGCCGATAAGTTTTTACGACAAAGAGATATTATCCCTTTTAACTAAGAATGCTCAAAAATTACTAAGTGCAATTGCCCATATTCTTGGCAAGATGAAAGTAAGAACAGGGGATGCTTTTATTGTGTTCCGATTACAAGAATTAGCAGAACAAGGTAAAATAGTATTTGTGGGAGATTGGAGTAAAGGCTGGAAAGACATGGTTATTCAAATGCCAGGCGGTAACGCTACGGTGATTGAAGAATAAATAAAGTATTTAATAATGAGTGTAACAATAAGTCCAATAAGTGTAAAAGCCGTTGATGAGCGTGGGGCACTTCATTATTTTAGCACGGACAGAACGGGAGAATTTTTATTGGTATACCGAAATGCGGGAACGATAAGTGGCCAACATTATCATTCAGGGATATCGACAAATAAGAACCCAGAGGACATGCTTTTAGTGCAAGGAAATATTGAATTGCATTGGAAGGATATTAAAAGTGAATTAGAAGAAACGATTCAGGTAAATGCTCCTTCGAGGGTTTTAATACCAGCTGGTATTTGGCATGAAGTAAAAGCTTTGACTGATATTGTTTTTATAGAATTAAATAGTTTAGCAGACGGTAGTGAAGACACGCATCGTTTGTAATTAAGTATAAATATGGCAAAAGAGAAAAATTTAAGTAGAGTAACAGAAAACGAATCAGGTGTTCAAGGCCAATATAAAAATTGGTTTTTAGAATATGCTTCTTATGTTATTCTTGAAAGAGCAGTACCTGCTTTGGAAGACGGTTTAAAACCTGTACAACGTCGTATCCTTCATGCAATGAAAGAAATGGACGATGGCAGGTTTAATAAGGTAGCTAATATTATAGGACAAAGTATGCAGTACCACCCACACGGGGATGCTAGTATTGGAGATGCTTTGGTTAATATTGGGCAAAAGAATTTATTAGTTGAAACACAGGGTAACTGGGGTGATGTAAGAACCGGTGACTCTGCAGCTGCTGCACGTTATATTGAAGCACGTTTAAGCAAGTTTGCTTTGGATGTTGCATTTAATGCTAAAACCACCGAATGGTCATTAAGTTACGATGGTCGTAAAAACGAACCAGTTACTTTACCTATGAAATTCCCTTTACTGTTGGCACAAGGTGCTGATGGTATTGCAGTTGGTTTGTCGACTAAAATTTTACCACATAATTTTTGTGAATTAATTGACGCTTGCATAAAACATTTACGTGGTAAAAAGTTTGAATTATTACCTGACTTCCAAACTGGCGGTATGGTGGATACTTCAAATTATAATGACGGAAGACGTGGGGGTAAAGTAAGAGTTAGGGCACATATTGAGGAGTTTGACAAAAAGACCCTTTTAATTAAAGACGTACCTTATAATGTAACAACTAGCCAATTAATGGAAAGTATTACAAAAGCGAATGACCAAGGTAAAATTAAAATAAAGAAAGTAACGGATGTTACTGCGGCGGAAGTTGAAATACAAATTGATTTAGCGACAGGTATTTCACCAGATATTACTATTGACGCTTTATATGCTTTTACTGACTGTGAAATTAGTATTTCACCAAATGCTTGTGTAATTGTTGGACAAAGTCCACAATTTTTAGGAGCCAGTGATTTACTGCGTCATTCTGTTGAACATACTAAGGGCTTACTCCAAGCTGAATTGCAAATTTTATTAAAGGAATTAGAAGACAAATGGCATTTCACAAGTTTGGAAAAAATATTCTTCGAGGAAAAGATTTACCAAGAATTAGAGAAAAAGCATTTGAACTGGGAAAAAGTCATTGATGCAATTGATGCAGCATTTACTCCTTTCAAAAAGAAATTCAAGAAGCCTATTGAACGTGCCGATTTGTTAAAGTTAACAGATAAGCCAGTACGTCGTATTTATAAGTTAGATATTGAAGATTTAATTGCTCAAATAAAATCTATTGAAGAAGAAATAAAGGAAGTAAAAAATCATTTAGATAATTTGGTTGATTATGCGGTTAGTTATTACGAGAACTTGTTGAAGAAATATGGTAAAGGGAAAGAACGTAAAACTGAATTAAAAGAATTTGATACTATCCAAGTAAAACAAGTAGCCATTGCCAATACCAAGCTTTATATTAACCGTGCCGAAGGTTTCATTGGAACAAGTTTAAAGAAGGATGAATTATTATGCGATTGTACTGACTATGATGATATTATTGCGTTTACCAAATCAGGTAGTATGAAAGTGGTAAAAGTGTCAGACAAAGTATTTATAGGTAAGGATATAATACATGCAGCCGTGTTCCAAAAGAACGACGAACGCACCACCTATAATATGGTATATTCCGACGGTGCTAGTGGAATTAGCTATGCCAAGCGTTTTAATGTAACTGGCGTGACTAGGGATAAAGAATATCCTTTAGCGAAGAGTACAGAAAAATCTAAAGTGCATTATTTCTCTATTAATCCAAATGGAGAAGCTGAGTCGGTTAAAATTATATTAAGCCCTAATTGTAGTGCACGTATTAAAGAATTTGATTTTTACTTTGAAACTTTAGAAGTAAAGGGTAGAAGTAGTGTAGGTAATCAGGTTACAAAATACCCAATTAAGACAGTGAAATTAAAAGAAGCGGGTAAGAGTACTTTGCTTGGGCGTAAATTGTGGTTTGACGATAAATTTGGTCGCTTGAATACGGAAGAAAAAGGAATTTACTTAGGCACTTTTGAAGACGAAAAATTATTAGTCATCACAAGGGACGGCTATTATGAAGTGACTGATACTGAACCAACACAGCGCTTTGATCCTGAGAAAATACTGTCAATAGAAAAATTCAATCCTGATAAAATTGTAACAGCCGTTTATTTGGATAAAGACAAGTTACAATTCAATATTAAACGATTCAAAATTGAGACAACTACTTTAAAGTCGCCATTTAGTTTTATTAAGGAAGGTGCTGGCAATTACCTTGCTGCGATATCTACGGCTGTAGAACCAATTTTGGTGGTACAATCGGGCAAAGGGACGCAAATTAGGAAAGCTAAGTTCAAAGTAAGTAAAATGGTGGACGTGATGGGCTGGAAGGCTATTGGAACCAAATTGGTAGATTTTAGCAAAACCACCGAAATGACTTGGGAGCACAAAGTAGTAATTAAAGATCCTAACGACGAACAACCAGAATTGTTCTAATTTTGCAATAAGAAGAAAACTATAACGGAATAACCAATTAAACCAATTCGATCATGTCAACCATTAATGTAGGAAAATTTAATCTAATGCGCGTAGACCGAAAGGTTGACTTTGGTTTTTATATGGACGATGGTGGTGAAGGTATATTATTACCTAAACGTTTTGTTCCATCGGGTTTACAAGTTGGAGATACCATAAGTGTATTTGTATACCATGATTCTGATAACCGTTTAATTGCTACTACGCAAGAACCCTTTGCCGAAGTTGGTGATATTGCCGCACTAAAAGTAGTGACAGTAACTAGCCAAGGTGCTTTTTTGGACTGGGGTTTGATGAAAGATTTATTTGTTCCTGTTTCTCAACAACTTTCAACAATGCGTTTGGGTGGGAAATATTTGGTAAAAGTATATTTGGATGCACAAACAGGAAGGGTAGCTGCCACTGAAAAAATTGACAAACAAATAAGTAATGAATATTTAACTGTTAAGGAAGGGGACAAAGTTAAAGTGCAAGTGTATCGTGAATCAGAATTAGGTTATGTAGTTATTGTTAACCAAGTGCATCAGGGATTAATTTATAAAAATGAAGTTTTTACGCATATTCATATAGGTCAGTTTATTGAAGATGCTTATGTTAAAAAAATAAGAGAAGCTAATAAATTAGATATTGGTATAGGAAAATTTGGTGTTGAAAAACTAGGCGACGATCAATCAAAAATTGTCAACCTATTAAAATCGCATGGTAATTTCTTACCTTACCATGACAAGTCTGCACCCGATGACATTTATGCATTCTTTGGTATGAGTAAAAAAGCATTTAAAATGAGTGTTGGTATTTTGTATAAGTCTAAGTTAATCGCCATTGAGGACGAAGGTATAAGACTATTACCTGAACAACCAGTAGAAGAAATTACAACGCTTGCCACCGAGGTTGTGAAACCAAAAAAAGTTGCACCCATAAAGCCTAAGGCTAAGCCAACTAGTTCGGTAGAAGACGACGAGGTAAATGATTAAAATATCCAATTCGCTTTTTTAAACTTAATTGTATGTCAAAGGAAGTATTTATCGTAGCAGCTGTTAGAACCCCCATTGGTTCTTTTGGTGGAAGTTTAAGTGCGTTGTCTGCAACTGAATTAGGTGCTGCCGCAATTAAAGGGGCAGTTGATAAAATTAATCTTAACCCAGCACTAATTGACGAAGTGTTTATGGGAGCAGTAATACAAGCCGGAATGGGCCAAGCTCCTGCAAGGCAAGCAGCTATATTAGCTGGACTTCCGGATAAAGTAATTTGTACTACTATAAACAAAGTTTGTGCAAGTGGTATGAAATCGATTGCAATTGCAGCACAAAATATATTATTAGGAGATGCTGATATTGTAATTGCAGGTGGTATGGAAAGTATGAGTAATGTGCCTTTTTATAATACCAACCAACGTTGGGGCAATAAATATGGAGACACTACAATGCTTGATGGTTTAGCAAAAGACGGCTTAGTGGACGTTTATGATAAAGTGGCAATGGGTAATTTCGCCGACTTATGTGCAAGGGAAAATTCAATTACTAGAATTGACCAAGATGATTTTGCAACCAGTAGTTATAAAAAATCACAAGCTGCCATTGAGGCTGGTTTATTTGAGAACGAAATTGTTCCGGTTGCCATTCCGCAAAGAAAAGGAGACCCTGTTATTGTATCAAAAGACGAAGAGCCCTTTAATGTTAAATTCGAAAAAATTGCACAACTTAATCCAGCATTTAGCAAGGACGGTTCTGTAACAGCGGCGAATGCTAGTACTATGAATGATGGAGCCGCTGCTTTAATATTAATGAGTGGCGAAAAAGTTAAAGCATTAGGTTTAACACCCATTGCGAAAATTGTAAGCTTTGCAGATGCAGCTCAGGATCCAAAATGGTTTACCACAACACCTTCCTTAGCAATTCCTAAAGCATTAGCAAAAGCAAATTTAAATACATCCGATATTGATTTTTTTGAATTCAATGAAGCTTTTTCGGTAGTGGGTATTGTAAATACACAATTACTTAAACTTGACCCGAATAAGGTAAATGTAAACGGTGGTGCAGTTTCCTTAGGTCACCCATTGGGTTGTAGCGGTGCAAGAATTGTAGTTACTTTGATACATGTTTTACAACAAAAATCAGGTAAATACGGGGCAGCTGCTATTTGTAATGGAGGCGGTGGCGCAAGTGCAATAGTTATTGAAAAGTTGTAGCTAAATTATACGCCCGCCTGTTCTACGATTTCATCCATCATTATTCCGTAATGGCTTTCATCATAAATACATTCGCCATTTTTTATTAATAATACTTGTGGTGACTCATGGTGTACTTGAAATTTTTCAGCTATTTCACTAGAAATGCTCCTAAAATTTAACAAGTCTAAATAATTAAAATCTATTGCAGCTGTCGCTTCTTCACGCTCAAAGCGGGACAATGCCATTTTGCTTATACTGCATGTAGTACTATGTTTAAATATAACCTGAGGTTTAGTAAAGGAAGCTTCTTTTATCGCGTCTAATTGCTCAACAGAAATAATAGGAATCCACTGCATATTGTCTAATTTAGAAACAAATTTAAACAATAAATACGAGTTTATTTTACCTAGAAACAAAGAATTTAAAGGTCAATTATACTTAACTTCGGTAAATAAATAAAAGCATGAATTTACAATTAACCAGACCTATTTGTTTTCTTGATTTAGAAACTACCGGCATTAATGTTAGCACTGATAAAATCGTTGAAATTGCTATTGTGAAAATTTCACCAGATGGTACACAGGTTATTAAAAGAAAATTGATTAACCCAGAAATGCCCATCCCAAAGTCTGCTTCTGATATTCATGGTATTACCAATGAAATGGTTAAAGATGCACCTACTTTTAAATCAGTCGCAAATGAGATAAAGCAATTTATTGAAGGAGCCGATTTGGCTGGATATAATAGTAACAGATTTGATATTCCTATGTTGAATGAAGAATTCCTTAGAGCAGGGGTTTCGGTGGATGTAGAATCAAGAAAATTATTGGATGTGCAAAAGGTATTTCACATGATGGAACAAAGAACACTTACCGCTGCCTACAAATTTTATTGTCAAAAGAATTTAGAGGATGCTCATAGTGCAGAAGCCGATGCGGTTGCTACTTGGGAAGTATTAGAAG
>JBEDKT010000031.1:0-3816 GCA_041172025.1 Bacteroidota bacterium | reverse complement strand
TTTTGAAAAAAATTAAAATTAATTTTCCCAGTCTTTAAATTTTATTAAAGGTGCAGGAAAATTGGAGGGCAAAGATAGGATTCTTCTGGAAATAACCAAATTTCTAGAAATCTTTATCTTGAATATCTTTTCCTTTTAGGGCTCCCGATATAGCTTGGTCCATTGCGCGCTCTGCAAATGGACGTGTTATGTCGTTCAATTCCTCCGTTTTTGTTTGAATTAAGTGCTTATCCTCCATAGTAATGGCTAGTTGTAAGGCTTGCATGGCACCAGCAGTAAGCGTAATTTCCGCTTGAGTTAGTAAAAAAGCATTCTTTGACATAAACTTCTCCGTTACAGACAACATTTGTTCTGCTTCGGTGCTTGCTTCTACTAATGCCCTGGTAGCGATATCGGTTTTTGCATTGGTAATACTGTCCAATAACCTTTGTTCCACTTCTTCGTCTGTTAAGCCGTATTGAGGCTTAATGTCAATACTTTGCGTGACTCCACTTCTTAGTTCTTTTGCGGTGACTTGTAAAATACCATCAGCATTAATTAAAAAGCTGACTTCCACTTTGGGTAGGCCCGCTGGCATAGAAGGAATCCCTTTTAGCGTAAATTCTCCTAGTTTTCTATTGTCCTTTACTAAATCACGTTCCCCCTGAAAAACAGCAATATTAATACCCGATTGAGCGTCCTTCTGTGTGGTGTATTGCCTTCCTGCTTTTGTAGGAATTTTAGAATTCCTAGGCAATAACACATCCATTAGTCCCCCCATTGTTTCTATGCCTAAGCTTAATGGCGTTACGTCTAATAACAACATGGAAACATTATTGCCTGCTAAAATATCGGCTTGCACTGCCGCACCCAATGCAACTACTTCATCGGGATTCATACTATCGTTTACTTCCTGATTAAAAAATGTTGAAACAGTTTGTTTAACATAAGGAACACGCGTACTTCCTCCCACCATTAATACGGTGTTTATGTCAGCTGGTTTCAAACCTGCATCATTCATTGCGTTCACACAACAGTCAATTGTTTTTTGCACTATTGGTTGTATTAAATTTTCAAACACTTCTTTCGTGATTGAAATAGTTTCTCCTGCAAATTCGGTTTCAAAAAAGCCAGTAGCAGATAGTGCAATTTTTGCCCTTTCAGCCGCCAAACGTAATTGTTGTTTTAGTGCAATATGATCATCCAAATTTTCAAGCTGAAATTGTTTTAACCAATGTTCAATTATCACTCTGTCGAAATCGTCTCCACCTAAATAAGTGTCTCCGTTTGTACTTAGTACTTCAAAAATTCCATTTGCTATTTTTAATATTGAAATATCGAAAGTACCCCCTCCTAAATCGTATACTGCAATTGTTTTTTCTTCTGTCGGATCTAATCCTAAACCATATGCCAAACTTGCTGCAGTTGGTTCGTTAATAATTCTTAAAACATCTAGCCCTGCTAGCTTTCCTGCGTCACGCGTGGCTTGCCTTTGTGCATCATTAAAATAAGCTGGCACCGTAATTACCGCTTTTGTTACAGGTGTTTTTAGTATGTGCTCTGCCCTTCTTTTTAATTCTTCTAAAATGTAAGAAGAAAGTTCAATAGGTGAATAAAATTTATTACCTACTTGTACTTTTACTAAACTTTCTGTGTTGTCGTCAATTACTTTATAAGCAAAAAAATCTTGGTGCGTTTGTATGTCCTTGTAGCTTTTCCCCATTAAACGCTTTGCACTAAAAATAGTGTGCTTGGGGTCGGATTCTAAAAATGGTTTTGCTTGCTCTCCTACTTGCACATTTCCGTAGGCATCAAAATGCACCACACTTGGCACAATACTACTACCATCAAATTCCTTTAGTGCTGTAGGTAATTTTGTTTCGGGATGTATAATTGCCACCAAACTATTAGTGGTTCCCAAATCAATACCAACAATCATTTCAGACTGTTGTAAACTACCTGTTGCAATATTAATACCGATCTTAGCCATTAAAAAAATTTTACAAATGTAACGTGCTGCCGAAAATTATAGGTTGCGAATTAAGGAATGATTTTAAGCCTTCCCTTTTACTAAAACTGTTTTTGAAAAAGTATCGTGCAGTGGCTTATCATTCCAGGCCATTCCAAACATGCTAATAGGTATAGTGCGTATAGTTGCGCGAATAATAAACTGTAGTAGGTTTGGCCTTTTCCCCGACTCCGATTGCACTTTAGTCCCTGTAATTATTTTAGCAGGGGTACGCAAGAATAATAACTCGAAAATAAAGGTATACACCCAAGTGAACCCTATAAAGAAGTAGCTATAACGATAGGCTTTGAAACCCCAGTAAAACACGTAAAAATTCCACCATCGGTACAATAGATAACTAAATATACATATAAGCGTGGTGTCAATTAGGTAATGTAAAATCCTAGTTCCCTCACCAATTGTTGGAGTTGTTGTGTTCATGATGCGAAAATATTGCTTTTTAGTAGTTATTTTTGCGCAAAGTATAGATACTATGACATTGATCCAAGAACTACGCTGGAGAGGCATGATTCAAGACATTATGCCTGGCACGGAAGAACTATTGCAGAAAGAACAGGTTTCAGGCTATATTGGCTTTGACCCTACTTCGGATAGTTTACATATTGGTAGCTTGGTTCCTATTTTACTCCTGGTTCATTTACAAAAAGCAGGACATAAACCTTTTGCACTAGTTGGAGGAGCAACAGGAATGGTTGGCGACCCAAGCGGAAAAAGTGAAGAAAGAAATTTATTAAGCGAAGAAACTTTAGCTTTTAATATTGCTGGCGTTAAAAAACAATTGTCTCATTTTTTAGACTTTGACAGCACGCATTCCAATGCCGCTGAATTGGTTAACAACTACGATTGGTTTAAACAATTTACTTTTTTGGATTTTATAAGAGAAGTGGGCAAGCATATTACTGTGAACTACATGATGGCCAAAGACAGCGTTAAAAAACGTTTAGAAGGTGATACTGGCATGAGTTTTACAGAATTCACTTATCAATTGGTTCAAGGGTATGACTTTTACTGGTTGTATAAAAATAAAAACTGTAAGCTACAAATGGGTGGCAGTGACCAGTGGGGAAATATTACAACGGGTACAGAATTAGTACGTCGTAAAGCTGGTGGAGAAGCATTTGCTTTTACCTGCCCTTTAATTACAAAAGCAGATGGTGGCAAATTTGGAAAAACAGAAAAAGGAAATATTTGGTTAGACGCTACTAAAACATCGCCCTATCAATTTTACCAGTTTTGGTTAAATGCAAGCGACGAAGACGCAAAAAAATGGATCAAAATTTTCACCCTACTTCCTATTGAAAAAATTGAAGCATTAATTGCAGCTCACGAATTAGCACCACAACAAAGAATTTTACAAAAAGAACTGGCTGCTGAATTAACCACCTTCGTGCATAGTGAATCTGATTTGAATTTTGCAATTAGGGCTACTGAGATTTTGTTTGGCAATGCCACTACTGAAGTTTTACAGTCATTAAGCGAAACACAATTGCTGCAAGTGATGGAAGGCGTACCTACCGTAAACATAACAATGTCGCAGCTTACCGAAGGTTATGACTTAATTAATTTACTAGCTGACACCCAAATATTCCCAAGCAAAGGGGAAGCACGCAAAATGTGGCAAGGTGGTGGCTTAGGCATAAATAAAGAAAAAGTTAGCAATGAATTCACTACCGTGACCACTGCTAATTTATTGCAAGGAAAATATATGTTAGTACAAAAGGGAAAGAAAAATTATTACTTAGTTGTTGTAAGTTAACTATTCCATATTTCAAATATGTTGTCCTAAAGTAAAGAGTCCCGACCATTCA